>NZ_DKLH01000066.1:984-5797 GCF_002455685.1 Sphingobacterium sp. UBA6645 | reverse complement strand
TCTTTAAGAGACCTTTTTAGATTCTGTGTTAAAATACAAGTCAATTTTATCTTTTTTTTGTAATTTCGGGTTTTAGGCGGTCTATTGCCAGCCTGTTTAGGGTAGCCGTTTTTGGCCGCCCTAATTTGTATCTACTTTTTCGTTCTGATACTTTTGGAGATGGTATTGTGGATCATACCGCTGTTCGTTTTTATAAATTATAAACATCAGCTCTAGAAGTTTCCTTTGCACAGCTACTGCTGCTTTCATTTTGATGCCATTTCTTGAAACAAGTCTTGTAAATGTATTAGAATAATGTTCATCATGCCTTATGGCGGCCAATGCAGGTAAATGAAGGGATTTTCTCAGGTATCTGTTGCCCCGTTTGGATATGGTAGGTTTGCTCTGGATCGATGTTCCGGACTGTTTTTCCTTTATGTCTAGGCCGGCATAGCTTACCAGTTGCTTTTTATTTCGGATCATCTCAAATCCATTCGTTTCTGCCAATACTGTTACTGCTGTCAGCAGTCCAATTCCAGGGATTGTGGTCAGGTTATCTGTTTGTTTTTTGAGTAAGGAACTCTCCTTAACAATGAGCTTTAACTCGGTCATTATTTCCTTCTCCTGTCTTTGCAGTACTGCTATGCGTTCCTTTATCCGTCCTATAGAGTTTTCATTGGGTTCTGCCTCTGCCTGTTCTGCATGTAGCTGGTTCTTGACAGCAGTACGTTCCTGTACCAATTGGTCTCTCTCCCGGGTCAGCTGCTTCAAACGCTTATAGGTGGGGTCTGGCTTGCGCCACAACTCCAGGTTGCGCTCCAGGCCAAATAGGGTGATAGCTTCCGAGCAGGTACTATCCGTTATTGTCTTGATCTCTAAGGTACGGAAATAGTTGCTGATCTTGTTTGGCAGGACAATACTGATATTGCACCCCTTGCTTTCCAGAAAATAGGCTAGCTTTTCGTGATAAACGCCTGTAGCCTCCATGACAAAATGAAGAGGACTATCCTCACAAGTATGGATCTGTACCCATTCGTAAAGCTTTATCAAACCTTTATCCGAGTTTCGGAAATTACCATATTGGCACAGCTTTTTATCCAGATTGGAAAAGATTTTGCCAAAGCATACGACCAGTTCCTTACTACCGACGTCAATGCCAACGACCTGCTTGAGTTTTTTCATGTTAATTTTTTGATGTGATACTGAAAAATCAATAGTGAAACTTCCCTTGGACTTGTCTCCTGATGGATATTCAAGCTGGACTGTAATTCCGCCTTACATTCTGTTCTGTCTTAGGAAGCGAAAAAGAGGAAGGCCATATCTAAAAATCAGTATGCTAAAAAAGCTACTAAGACAGCCCTAGGCTCTCCCTCTTTCCACTAAATACAGCAAATCTATAAAACAAAAAATGTCTCCTACATTTGCTTGACACAAACATAGGAGACAGCCTCTTTTCTTTACTAGGACCATCCTTTTTGTTGAAACGATTTGTTGATAAATTGGTAAACATAGCGAGCTATTTCACCCTCAGTCGCGTCGACTTCTGCAATAGATATCGCTAGAGCACCTTTTTGCCCTTTCATAAAAGTATCTCTAACAAAGAAGCTCTTCATTCGTTCCGCATATTTCTCCGGGTTCTTGAGTGCTATATGAATGTATCTATCGTCGATTTGGTATTCGGCAATATCGCTCCATTCGATTAGTCCCGCCGCTTTGGCAACAGGAGTCGTGTTGCCTTGGATCCCTAATTTCGAGAACGCGATTGCTGCATCTGTTGCCTTCTTAGTGGCAAGAATTAGTTTTAAGAATCCTCCGAATCCTAAAAGAATAAGAAAAATGGACACTACTCTTCCTATGAGATAAACTCTTGTTTCAATAAAAAAAATATAGTATCCGATGGCGAGGCCGGCAATTCCGAGCAATAGGAATAGGAGAGCCATGTTTTTCTGCTTTTTTGCACTGTAGGGGATGGTTACTTCGTTCATATTCTTACGGTTTTAGTTTTATGTTGTTTTGTGGGTTGTAATTTGACGATTATCTATAGCGTATTTCCCCGCTCCTGTAAATATCAGCGCCAGAACAATACAAAAAATAGCGAGCGCCGGAGTTAATGCTTCCAAGCTGTCGCCGCTTTTGAAATGCACCATGATTAATGCAATCAAGAAATTGAAGGCTAAGAATGCGGCGGCAATTCTTGTTTTCCAACCGATCAGTATCAATATCGATGCAATCAGTTGGACATAGACTGAAAGAATGGCGGAAAACATCGGGAATGGGAATGCAAATTGAGAGAGAAAGCCAGCGAATTCTTTCATGTGCGAGAAACTCAGTACGTTGTCGAGTACACCGTATATCACTCTAATTCCGATAAAAAATCGAAGAATTAGGAGTCCTATGGAAGTATGGTCAATCATATCAATTTGTAGGGTTTATCATGTTGCTTTTGACGATGCTTTCGTTGAAATAAACAGGTGGAAATTTTCTTTGTTTTCCTTTGTGATCTTATTCTTTCTGCTGATTATTAAGATTAAGCAGATATCATGCTAAATCCCTGTTATTTTTATTGTTAGCATAGTCGATTTATATAAATATGATAGTTGAAGTGCTACATAACAGGAATTTTCTTGAGTATAGTAGACGTTTTGTCCTGTTGGTATATAGTACAGGATGGTTGAAACTAAATAAAATTTTAAATTTAACTTATATTGTAAGGAGGGCTCTTTGCCCTTTATTATTGAAGAATAGAAAATAGAATAAAACGATAACAATCGCTAATTATTAAACATGAAACCAACAACCTACATTTTTGCTCTTTTTTTATCATTAATTGCAGCATCAGTAATTGCGCAGGAAAAGATCAGTATCAGTCATCAGCCCTATATTCAAGCGCTAACCGATAGCTCGTTATCCATTGTATGGGTAACAAATAAGCCTGCTGTTGCCTGGGTAGAGTTAGCTCCGGCCGATGAGAGTCATTTTTATGCGGAAGCAAGGCCAAAGCTATTTGCTGCAAAGTATGGTTATAAAACGGTGGGTACTGTTCATCAGGTGGATATTAAGGGTTTAAAACCGGGGACGAAATACCGATACCGTGTCTATAATCAGGAAGTGTTAAGCCATCAGGGAACGCGGGTTCAGTATGGTAACTATGTGGCGACGGACGTCTATTCGAAGGCTGCATTAACTTTTGTTACGCCTAAGCCTTCAGACAAGGTCTCATTCGCCATTTTAAATGATATTCACGGCAAGAATGATTTGCTGAGCAATCTAATCGGGCAAGTTGATCTTTCGAAGACTGATTTTGTCGTTTTCAATGGTGATATGGTCGATGCTTTGATTAGTGAAGATCAGATGTTCAATGGTTTTATGGACAAGGCGACGGAGCTGTTCGCGAGCGAGAAGCCGATGTATTTCTCTCGTGGTAATCATGAAACTCGCGGTCCGTTTGCAGTTGCTTATCCGAAGTATTTTCCAACGAGTTCCGGGGAGTTATATTATATGTTTACGCAAGGAGAGGCCTGCTTTATTGTGTTGGACGGGGGCGAGGATAAACCGGATAGTGATATTGAATATGCTGGAATCGTGGATATGGATTTCTATAGGACGGAACAGGCCGCTTGGTTGGAAAGAGCGGTGGAAAGTCCGGCATTTAAGAATGCAAGGTATAAGATTGTGATCTGCCATATGCCGCCCATGGGAGGCTGGCATGGTTCGATTGATATCGAGCGTAAATTTGTTCCGATATTGAATAAGTCGGGTGCACAGATTATGATCAGCGGCCATTTGCACCGCCATGTGAAGCAACTGCCAACGCAAGCTATCCAGTTTCCTTTATTGGTAAACTCTAATGTAAACATCATCAAGGCAGATATTACGGCTGATAAGGCTGTATTCAGAGTAATCGATCAGCAAGGTAAACAGGTGGATGAGATTAGCTTAAATCCGTTACGGTAAGTTTTTAGCGTTATCTTTGTGCTGATGGAGATTATTAGGATTACGGTGAATGATAGGATGCAGCGTGGTTATTCTTACGAGTTGCAGGCTAGGATGGGTGAGGAATTTGATGCTGAGTTTAATCCGCAGTTGAGTCCTAAAGAGATGCTAGCACTAGGTGTTTTTGGCGGGAGGTATTTGACGGATTGCCGAGCGGAGTTTCCGGAGGATTGGTTTACTGAAGCGAAGCTTTATACTGGCGATAACCCGCATGGCGACGCGAAGCTTAACTTTTTTGGTGTTCATGCGTCTCAACCTTTGTCGGTCTGGAAAGCGAAAGGATGGATCCACCCGCAAGACCCAAGAGGTTGGTTTCAATGGTATTGCCGATATTTTATGGGCAGAAGAACGGCAGATGATGCTCGACAGATTAAGCGCTGGAAGGCGATGGCAAGGCATGTCGCGCAGGTGAAAGGGAATTGTGAATTTGGCGATTTGATGTGTAGGAAGAAGCAGCGACAAGCGCTGCTGCATTGGGCGTATGATAGCATTAATATGTAAAAGAGAGGGAGGGGTCTGTGTTTGAAAGGGTGTTTGCTGGGGTGATTTGAAAATAAATAAGTTCAAAATCAGTTAGTTTAGGGCTTGGAGTGAATTAATTTTTGCAGAATAGAGTAGAAGCCCTATATTTGCATCATTCCAAAACGGAATATGCCCAGGTGGCGGAATTGGTAGACGCGTTGGTCTCAAACACCAATGAAGCAATTCGTGCCGGTTCGATCCCGGCCCTGGGTACAAAAAAGCTCAACGAAAGTTGAGCTTTTTGCTTTTCAGGGCGATTTATAAGCGATATGCGGATTTATTTGGATCAAGCTGAATTCGGATCAAGCTGAATTCTTGG
>NZ_DKLH01000066.1:0-691 GCF_002455685.1 Sphingobacterium sp. UBA6645 | reverse complement strand
TACTGAAATTTCAGACTTTCCCATTCGAGGCCAGAAAGTTACGCTACATATCCGTCGCCGTCGCTGGACGGTACTGGATACCGGAGATATCATCACAAGAGATTGGAACCTAGTGCGTGAGGGCGCTCGAATGACTACGGAATTCGGGCTTTTTTTAAAGAAGATATTTGGATAGCTATCCTGTAAGCGCCCAATTGGTAGGTCTGTTCTTCCAGATGGACGGCAAACAACTACAGGATCAATACAAGAACCACCTCAGTGATTTCCATGACTGGGACCAAAAACCTCATGCTGAGAGCTGGACATTGTTTCCTGAAAACATCTCGGAACACCTGAGCATCGATGAGACCAGCTTCAGCAACGGTGATTTATATACCATTGTTAGCAGTAAATCGGCAAAAGGGCGTAAAGGAACGATTCTAGCAACTATTAAAGGCACAAAGGCTGAGGATATCATAGCTGTTTTTGAGCGAATACCCTTGCGATCAAGGAATAAGGTAAAGGAGGTGACCATGGATATGGCTCCCAACATGGCCAAGGCTATCCGTAGATGTTTCAGGAACGCTAGACGTGTGGTCGATCGGTTCCATGTCCAAAAGTTAGCCTATGATGCCGTTCAGGAACTCCGTATCAAATATCGTTGGGAAGTCTTGGATGCAGAAAGCAAGAAGATAATGGAATCGCGAAAGCG
>NZ_DKLH01000074.1:0-7174 GCF_002455685.1 Sphingobacterium sp. UBA6645 | reverse complement strand
CAATAACTTTCAGAAAAAAAGGTTAACAGTCGCCTGTTAACCTTTTAATATTACTAATTCTTAATTCTTCTATTTGTCTAGTTTTTCGAATTTATCGAAATCAATCTTTTTAGATTTTAACTTCACAGTTGATTTCAATTGATCGAATACTTTAAGCGCTTTTACCTCTTCGAATAAGCGGTTTGCTTGTTCTCTGTCAGATAATAACTGCATTGCGAATTGTTGTAATTGCTCGTCAGTTGGCTCTTCGTTGATGTTGTACATCTTGATTTGTGCGTAGATACGCTCTTTAGCTAACTCAACAACTTCGTCATATTTTACTTCAAGGTTGTTTGCTGTAACGATTCTGTTTTCGATAATCGTCCATTTCAAGTTGCTAATGAAATCTGCGAATCCTTCTTCGATTTCTTCTGTAGATAAGTTCGGGTTAGTTGCTTTTAACCATCTTTTCAAGAATTCCTCAGGGAATTTTGCTTCAACTTTATCCATACCAAAAGTGTACATATCGTTACGTAACTTTTGTGCAGAGTTTTGTTTGAATAGGTTTTCAACTTCTTCCGTTACTTTTTCGTTGAATTGCTCTTCTGTTGTTACTTCACCTGCAGGGAAAAGTTTGTCAAAGAACTCTTGGTTCAAATCAGACTCTTCTAATCTGTTGATGTTTTTAACAGTCAATTCGAATTTTGTAACGTCTAAAGCTTCTGCTTCATCTTCTGTAATACCTAAGATGCGCGCTAAGTCAGCAACTTTGAAAGCTTTCTTCACGTCGATTTTTACAGTATCATCTTTTTTCAAGCCTACTAAAGATTTCTTGATCTTAGCATCCTCGATGATGTCTGTACGAACAGAAGTAGTTTTTTCAATACCTTCTTCTTTATCTTGTTTCAAAGCAGCGTATAATACATCACCTTCCTCAGAAACTTCTGGGTTAGTCATTTTACCGTAGCTACGACGTAAGTTTTTGATACGTTCTGCTAAAGTAGCTTCGTCAGCTTTGATATCGTATTCTGTGAATTCAGTTTCTGCAGTGAAAGGAACTTCAAATTCTGGTGCTAAACCAATTTCGTATTTGAAATTGAAAGTATCGTTGAAATCCCAGTTGTATTTTGTGTCTTGATCCTCATCTAGGGGTAGAGGTTGACCGAGTACTTCTAATTTTTGCTCGCCAATGTATTCAGCAATCTTATCGTTGATCATTCTGTTGATCTCATCAAATAAGATTGATTTACCGTACATACGTTTGATATGTCCTACTGGAACCATCCCTGGACGGAATCCTGGTAACTTAGCTTTTTTTGCTTGGTCTTTAATTGCTTTATCAACTTGTGGGTTGTAATCCGCTGGAGCAATCTCCACTTGGATACTTGCGTTGATGTCGTCAATGTTTTGGTGTGAAATATTCATACTCTTCTTTTAGCTTTTCGCAATAATAAAAAAAATCCTCCCGAGAGATTACTTACGGGAGGATATCAAGTGCGGAAGAAGGGACTCGAACCCCCACGCCTCGCGGCGCCAGATCCTAAGTCTGGTGCGGCTACCAATTACGCCACTTCCGCAGTTAGGATTTTATTGAGCCACAAAGATAGAAACCAAACCTATACATGTCAAGACTTTTCTACTCTTTTTTTTCTCCTTTTTTGTAACTCTTTGTTTAGTAACCTAGTAAATTTTTAGAGCATAGCATTTATTTTATCCAGCAATAGGGTTTTTAGGTAATTATCAACAGATAGGGGCGTAAATGGGAAGGAAATTGATTAACAATTCTTGATAAGTTGGGTCCGTTAAGATGCTTTTTATGGAGAAAGTATGGTCTTCGGAAGCCATTCATTATTCCAATGCGGTGGAATTTCCTTGAATTATTTTTGAAAAAATATTTGGCAATACGATTTTTTCTATATTACTTTGAAAAACAAAGTACTTTTATGAATCAGCAAGATCTACTAAAGGATATCGGACAAATTCGCGCTATGATGGAGCGCTCCTCGAAGTTTATGTCGATCAATGGACTTTCTGGGGTATTGATTGGTTGCTTCGCTTTAATAGGGGCGGCTGCAGGGTATTATACTGTATATGGTACGAAGAGCGAGTTTGGGTATCGCGATCACTATGTATTGGAAGAGCAGGTGCTTTGGAAACTTGTCGCTATCGCGCTTCTCGTACTGATTGTTTCTATCGTAACGGGCGTGACGATGGCGAAAGCCAAGGCTAAGAAAATTGGACAGACGATTTGGAACCCGACGAGCAAAGCCTTAGCTAAAGCCATGGCGATCCCTTTGCTAACCGGTGGACTGTTTAGTCTGATTTTGATTTTTCGTGGAGATTATTCCTTTGTTGCATCCAGCTTATTGATATTTTATGGACTGTCTTTGACGGCAGCGTCGGTATTCACTTTTGCTGAAGTTAGAGTACTTGGAATTTTGGAAATTCTTTTAGGCTTATTAGCTTTGGCGTTTCCTGGCTATGGCGTCTGGTTTTGGGGGCTTGGTTTTGGGGTATTGCACATTGTTTATGGTCTAATCGTACATAAAAAATACGAAAAGTGAGTTTGGATTTAACGTTATATGATAAAGTATTAGAGAATCGAGTACGCCTACAGATTATGAGTATTCTGATGGCCAACGAGTCCTATGACTTTAATTCATTTAAAGAATTGCTGGAAGTGACCGACGGGAATCTCGCTTCGAACTTAAAGAGTTTGGAGAAGGAGGGCTATATCACCGTGACCAAGACTTTCATCGATAGGAAGCCCAACACGAGGTATAGTAAAACCGAAAAGGGACAGAAAGCGTTCGAAAACCACTTAATTGCGTTGGAGCAATTGATAAAACAACAGTATCTATAATTTTTTTTGTTCAACAACTTTGAAATTCAAAGTACTTTTTAATAAAAATAGAAAATATGAGAGGACTTCGTTTAAAATTTATGCTTCACCTCTATAACTGGTCGAGCAGGGTCTATGCGGAGCTGTTTAAAACCCATAAACAAGCATGGGGGATAAGCAAGCAAGAGTTTGCCGAATTTGCGGATGGAAGTTTGGGAGCGGCTCTAGGGCAGTTTTATCGAGATAAGGGCTTCGATGTGATGCCTAAACTGGAGAATCATGATGTCTTTCATCTGGTTACACAGATAGGAACCAATATTGAGGATGAAATCGCTATGCAATATCTGTTGCTAGGGAATGGAAAGATATCCTTATATCTATTGGGGATGGTCGCTATCGGAGGATTTGTATTTCCGGAATATACAAAATACTATTGGCGGTCGTTCCAAAAAGGAAAGGAAATGTGGCCCTTTCATCATCTGGAGTTCAAAGACTATTTAAACGAACCGCTTGATAACTTACAACGTGCATTCGCTCAAAAAACTAATATTCTAATCTTAAAATAATCTATCATGGAAAATATAGAACAAAACAATCCGCAAGACGAACAGCCGACGAAGTCACTTTACGACCGTGTTACAGGTTCTTTAGTCATAAAATTTGGGGTGGTCTTCTTTCTGACGCTCATTTTATTAATTCCGATGAATCTAATTACAGATCTGATTTCCGAACGTAAATACCGGGAGCAAAGTGTATCGAATGAGATTGCTGTCAAATGGGGCAAGGAGCAAGTTATTGCGAGCACGATTGTCGTAGTGCCCTATGATGAGGTTCGGGAGGTCGTGGAAGAATCATCCGAAGGCGTGAAGCAGGTTGTGAAAACTGTGGTCAACCGTTGGGCGCAACTCCTTCCGGCTGAGGTACAAGCAACAGCGGAGGTAAGCCCCGAACCCCTGAAACGCGGTATCTACCAAGCCGTAGTCTACAGTTCCAAGATCAAGTTGAAAGGAAAATTCGTTGGCTTCGACATGGAAAAGCTCGATGTCTCAGCGGAAAAGTTGAAATGGAACGAAGCAAAACTGATTTTCGGGGTCCACGACGTAAAGGGATTGACCGCAAATCCAACCTTGAACTGGGGCGGAGCGAAGATGGAACTTGGAAAATCAAATTACGAAATGAGACCTTATCAGGAAAATCTGATCGTCGATTTACCATTGTCGGGCAATGAGGACTTAAAGCAAGGCTTTGAGCTAGACTTTGATATTCGTGGGTCTCGCTCCTTGAATTTCCTTCCCTTAGCAAAGCAAACAGATATCGATGTGAAGGGTAACTGGTCGAACCCTAGTTTCAATGGTGGCCACCTTCCGGAGAGCCGTGACGTAACGGATCAGGCTTTTGCAGCCAAATGGAGCATTCCTTCTTTCAGCCGCAAGCTCCCACAACAGTGGACAGGCGGGCAGCAAAATATATACGATTTCCTAGGCGTAGATCTGAATAGCGAGAATGGGGAACCTTCTGCCAATCCTTATGATGCTATTCCTGCAACAGCAACGGTCGCTGGTGTAGGTGGAAGTGCAGAAATGATTAGCTCAGATTACGATATGGTTCAAATAAATTTCTTACCTTCAATAAACAATTATCAAAAGACTACGCGCGTAACGAAATACGGGATCTTAGTCATAGCATTAACCTTTGTTTCGCTACTTTTCATGGAAATTATCAAAAAGCAGCGCGTGCATATTATCCAATATGTGTTGATCGGTTTTGCAATGGTATTGTTCTATGCTTTACTTCTTGCCATCTCCGAGCACCTGGGATTCAATATTGCATATCTGCTGGCGGCATTAGCGACCATCTTATTGATAGCTTCCTTTGTTAGAGCGATTACGAAGAATATGAAATCGGCGCTTATATTTGGCGCTATACTATCCCTATTTTACGTATTCATCTATATTTTGATGCAGCTGCGCGATTATTCTTTAATAGTAGGAACGATAGGTGTATTTATCATTCTGGCAGCATTGATGCGCTTATCGACAAAGATTGACTGGTACCAATTCGATAAACGATGATTAAGCTTAAAAAGGAATCATTCCTCATGTATTTAACCAGTATATGGTTATTGATGACGTCGGCGAGGCACTGAAAACGATGTGGAATTTCTTAATACCTCGCAACTTTAGTAAATTGGCTCAAAAAAGAGAATAATATGTTGAGATTATCATGTATTGGAGCACTCTTATTGATCAATAATATGGCTGTTGCACAGAGTAAAGAAGTTCCACAAAAAGTGAAGAGACCGCAGGTTGAAAATCAGGTCAAAACCATCAACGGAGGTACTCCGCTAAGTCCAAAAACACTTTGGGAGCTGGGAAGAGTGAGTGCTGAAGGATTATCAGCTGACGGTACACAATTGATATATGGTGTTTCGAACTATCAATTTGACGAAAATAAATCCGAGAAGAATTTATTCGTTATTCCGGTAAAGGGTGGAGAAGCGAAGCAATTTACCAGCGAAGCGGGTGGAGAATCTGTCTTATCTGTTCAAGAGAATGGCGATGTATTGTATATGTTCAAGGGCCAGATATGGCAGAAGAACTTAAATGGAGGCGATGCGAAGCAGTTGACGGACATTGAAGGAGGATTGGAGAACGTGAAGATCTCGCCAGACGGCAAGTCAATTTTATTTAGCAAAGCGGTTCTGCTGAAAGAATATCATTCTGTAGATAAATATGCTGACCTACCGAAGTCGAATGTCTATATCTATGATAACTTAGATTACAGACATTGGGATACCTGGAACGACGGTCGCTTTAATCACCCATTTGTAGCGAGCTATGAAAACGGGAAGCTTGGCGAGCCAAAGGATATTATGGAAGGCGAGCCTTTCTATTCGCCGCAAATGCCTTTTGGAGGTGCGGAGGACTTTACTTGGGCACCGGACAGCAAATCCGTTATCTATGTCGCGAAGAAGCGATTTGGGAATGACTATGCGCAAAGTACAAATACCGACTTGTATCAGTATGATATTGCATCCGGTAAAACCAGAAATCTGACGGAAGGGATGAGCGGCTATGATACGAATCCAACTTATAGTAAAGATGGTAAGCTATTGAGCTGGCTGAGCATGAAGACGGATGGATATGAAGCTGATAAAAATGATATCATTCTTTTAGAACCCGGATCTGGAAGGAAGGTGAACTTAACAGCTCATTGGGATGGTACGGTAAACTCATTCGTATGGAGCAAAGACAATAAGAAGATTTATTTCGTCGCACCGACCAAAGGTACGGTACAGCTTTTCGAAATCAATGTGGCAAAAGGGGTATGGTCGAAAATGCTCCCTAAGATTACACAGATATCTGAGGGCGACTTTGATATTACTGGAATCGTAGGTGAAACGGCTACCGGCCTTATTGTGACCTCTACGAAGATGACGAGAGCAACCGAGGTTTTCGATTATAACTTTAAATCTAAAGCGATCAAGCCGATTACCACGGTGAACGATGCGATGTATAGTCAGATAGCCGATACCAAGGTAGAAGGCAGGATGACGAAAGCGTCTGATGGTTTAGATCTTTTTTCATGGGTAATCTATCCGCCGGACTTTGATGCGAGCAAGAAATATCCAGTACTATTGTTCTGTCAGGGAGGACCACAATCCGCAACCACGCAGTCCTACTCGTTCCGCTGGAATTTCCAATTGATGGCATCTCAAGGTTATATTGTTATTGCTCCAAATCGTCGCGGTATGCCTGGTTGGGGCGTAAAGTGGAATGAGCAAATTTCGAAAGACTGGGGTGGACAATCAATTCAAGATTACTTATCGGCAATCGATGATCTTTCTAAAGAGTCGTACGTAGATAAAGAGAATATCGCTGCGGTGGGTGCTAGTTATGGTGGTTATTCGGTATTTATGCTAGCAGGTGTCCATGAAGGAAGATTCAAGTCTTTGATATCACATTGCGGATTGTTTGATATGACTTCTTGGTATGGCACGACGGAAGAGCTATTCTTCGCTAATCATGATATCGGTCCTTACTGGGACAAGAACAATGCAAAGTCGTATAATGAGTTCAACCCGATCAAACATATCGACAAATGGAATACGCCGATTTTGATTTTTCAAGGCGGTAAAGATTATAGAGTTCCGATTGGACAGGGATTAGAGGCTTTCCAAGCGGCTCAATTGAAAGGCATAAAGAGCAGATTGGTGTATCTTCCTGAAGAGAATCACTGGGTTCTTTCAGGACATAATGCACAGGTATGGCAACGTGAGTTCTTCGGATGGTTGTCGGAAACTTTGAAATAAATTAAGAAGCTTATCAAATAAGAAGAGGCTGTCTAAAAAGG
>NZ_DKLH01000069.1:17057-33832 GCF_002455685.1 Sphingobacterium sp. UBA6645 | reverse complement strand
AACCCAATACAAAGCCCAATCAAACCCGCTTCGAAAGGGTTATGATTGGGCTATCTATGGGTTATCATATGGATGGCTGTCGAACCAGGTATAAAAAGTTCTTGATGGCAGTTGACAACAGACAGTTTCAGAGAAAAAAATGCCTCCAGGTAAGCAGCCAATTACTGATCACCTGGAGGCATTATGATTAACTCTAGAAGCGAAGAACTTCTATTTCATTAGATAATTCCGTGCAGCGAACCACCTTTAGCACCTAACTGATCGACACGACGTTCTACAGCAGAATCTTTTATAAGATCTGGTGCGTGATGAGGTTTCGCTCTGGCGTCGATAATAACCGGACCACGGCATCCCCAATGTTTGTATTCGGTAAAGCTATCAATTCCATAGATATCGTGCGAAGGATTGCTTCTTGTAAAAGTCGTCCAGACGAAGTTGTTCACATTCTCGGCAACAAAACCGGCATCATCGGCAAGTACTATACATTGAATACCGGTCCAATCCGCAGCTTTCGCTGCATGGGTCCATTCTTCTAACACTTTCGCCTCTTCTGCGTAAATACTGAATGCCTTTCCATCCACGACAACGATTCCCGGCAATGCAAGTTTAGCATGTTGGAAAGGGCGTGGAAGATCAAAACCTGCAGGCAAGGAACGAGCAAGCTCACGCTTTTTATCGCCTACCGCAGCGAAAGTCACTTTCGATCCTGCATTTAATCCATCGCCTGTATAATCCAAGGTATCAATGGTGGTATTGGTCAGGAAGTGTAGATCGCGCGTTAAATCGATACGTTCAAAAATATGGGTAAAGAAACCTTCGATGTCATGGATATCGAGTTTTGGGTTATCTTCAAAAGCGGAAATGAACAAGAACTTCGCTAAGCTAAGTTGGTTTGTTCCCAAAATTTGGTTAGCGATTGTCAATACCTCCTGCGGTCTTTCCACCTTTTGGTATGGGGTGTAGCGTTCGCTTCCTATCGCAAAAAGCAAAGGGTGAACGCCTGCAGGATCCACGGCATGTACGGCATGTAAACCCGCAATTTGTTGCGGAATAGCATTTCCTGTTATTTCATGGATGAGCGCACCAAAGCTAGTATCTTCTTGTGGCGGACGGCCAACGACCGTAAATGACCAAATTGGATCTTTCTTATGGTAAACCTTATGCACTTTCATCAGCGGAAAATCATGCACTAGGGAATAATAACCGATATGATCGCCAAAAGGTCCTTCCGGTTTATTTTCGTTCGGATACACCGTACCAGTAATCACGAAGTCGGCATCTGCAGAGATGCAAAATCCCTCATCATCATAGAAATACCGAAAGCGGCGGTTACCCAAAGTTCCTGCAAATATCATCTCCGATAAACCTTCCGGCAAGGGCATCACAGCAGATAGCGGATGCGACGGAGGTCCTCCGACGAATATGCTGACTTTTAATGGCTTGCCTAACTGATTTGCTTTGGTTTGGTGTACACCAATGCCTCGATGCAATTGATAATGCAATCCAATTTCTTCGTTTTGGATATAATCGTTGCCCGCCAACTGAATTCTGTACATCCCTAAGTTGGCATTCATGATACCGGGTTTAGTAACGTCTTCTGTATATACTTGTGGCATGGTTACGAAAGGACCACCGTCCATCGGCCAATTGACAATCTGGGGCAACTCGGCGATGCTCGTGCGACCGTAAAGAATCGGAGCATTAGATTTTTTCTTCCATGGTAAAGCGCCTAAGGCAACCATAGAGGAGCCGGCATATCGAAATGGATTTTTCAACACCGACATGGGGTTCATCTTAACATCGACCAAGCGTTTGACGTGTTCCAAGGAGTCTCTGAACATAAACTTCGATCGTTCAAGCGTGCCGAACAGGTTGGAAACTGCCGGAAACTTAGATCCTTTGATGTTTTCGAAATATATTGCTGGTCCTTGCGCATCATAAACACGCATGTGGATGGCGGCCATTTCGAGGTAGGGGTCTACCTCCTCTTTTATTCTGATTAAATGCCCGTTGTTTTCAAGATCAATTACACATTCGTGTAAGCTTTTATATCCCATATCAATAAAATAGCTTAGCTACAAATGTAACGCAAATCAGCGTATAAAGGAAATCTAGACGGCCGTTAACCGCCACTAATTACCTGGTCGAGGGGTGTGAATGAAAATAGGATAATTTGTTTCCAATGGGAGTTATCAATCGGATATTCCCTTTGCATCAATCGTTTAAATTCAACGAGATCCTCCGGGTTTATTTGATAAAACTTCTTGTAGAAAATGCTCATGATAGAATGCGGGAGCTTGATGCTCTTCACAGGCGAATTCGGGAACAGATTCTTCCGATATAACCGAAACATTTCCTGAACAGTCACCGTATTGGGTCCGCCGATTTCTATTACTTCATTGATGAAGTTTTTATTCCAATCGACGTTATAGATCCACCGCAATAGATCTAGCGCCGAAATAGGGCTAAATTTCAACTTCGCAAGGGCAGAATCATAGGGTAAATACTTGCTATTCAACACTTGGCGCATGTAACGATCGAGCACGCTTCCCTTGCCAATAGCAAGATTTTTGAGCACAATGGTATAATCAATACCGCAAGAATCCAATACCGACCTTATGGCATGGATAAAAGGCTTATCCATCAAACGCGCTATGTATATGATTCGATTGCAGCCATTGCGGCGTGCTAATTCAATAAAATTACTAAGGGTAATAACCTCCAGATTTAAATTGACCATTTCCCCTAGATCAGGGACATGGGTAATATAGATTGCCAAATCGGCGTTACTATCCAATTTAAACTGTTCGAATTCCTTCCCTTTTCTTAAGAGATCTACCTTATTTAAGGTTCCTGTTAATTCTTCTGTTAATCTGGCGCGGAATAAATCCACGTCGCGCACGAGCCCATGCACTTGAAAATCCTCTTTATGTAAATTACTCATGGCTCTTTTTCCTAAATAGGAATTCAAGCCGGATATGATTACTTCCATCGATCCTACATCAAAATCCACAATTACGTTCCGTCTTGAATCCTTTAACAGACAAACGGAGACGAATGTTTCTTCTATTTGATAATTTTACAAATGAAAACAATTTCCCTAATAAAACATTGTCTACAACATGTAAAAATACCGCTTCTATCGGGCATAGGTGGGTCTGATACCTTATATTTGTTGCTTAGCACTATTTGGGGAAAATAATTAAAATGGGTAAGAAAGTTGTATTAGTTTGGTTCAGGAATGATTTACGTTTGCATGATAACGAAGTTTTAGTGGAGGCGATAAATAAATCAGACCTGATTATTCCCGTTTATTGCTTTGATCCACGCTATTTTAAAACTAACAAATTCGCACAGAAGAATACCGGCATCCTGCGCGCATCCTTCCTGTTAGAATCGGTTTCTCATTTGAAAGAGAAACTTCAAGGAATGCAGAGTGACTTGATGACTTTCGTTGGCTATCCTGAAGAAATTCTGCCCCAGCTATGTGCGAAGTATGAAGTTGATGAGGTTTATCATCATCGCGAGGTAGCCTACCGAGAGACGATGGTCTCGGAGCTCGTGGAAGCGGCACTCTGGGACAATAAAATCAACCTTAAGCATTTTATCGGTCACACGCTATACCATAAAGAAGATCTCCCCTTTCCCATCAAGGACATTCCCAACAAATTCAACATTTTCAGAAAAAAAATAGAACGCGAGAGCACAGTTCGCAAACCTTTGGCTGCACCCTCAGCGATTGCGAGTCCGCAGCATTTGGAGGCAACGGAGATTCCGAGCCTGGCGAGCCTAGGTTTTTCGGAGGAGGAGATACAAGGCCTACAAGGCCGATCCTTTGATGGCGGCGAGGAAAAAGCGATCGAAAAGTTAACGAACTTGCTAGACCCAAACTTCGCTGATTGTCGCAACTTCACCTATATTTCTCATTATATTGCCGTTGGTGCTTTGTCCCCGATGTTTGTGTACGATGAGATGACCCGATCGAGTCTCAGTCAAAATAAAAAACGCTACGATCGTTTACTTACGGCCTTGCTGTGGAGAGACTATTTCCGCTTTATGCTGAAGAAGTATCCGAATATCTTTTTTAAGCCTAATGGCTTGCAAGAGGATAAACATTTTTCGGAAGAGCTGGATTCTGAAGCTATCCGCAAGTGGATGAGCGGCACGACAGGAGAAGAAGTGATTGACGAGACGATGGCACAGCTATTACGAAATGGCAACCTGACTTATTTGAACCGTCGATTATTGGCGAGTTACTACATACAAGAAATCAGTAGCAACTGGTTGTTGGGAGCATCCTTTTTTGAGGAGCATTTGCTGGACTATAATCCAGCTTCAAATTATGGCTATTGGTCGCACGTAGCAGGGATAGGAACAAGTGATAAAGAGAACGTATCGAGCAGCTGGCAGGAGCTCGCTAAAAAATTAGAAACACATAAAGCATAATTATAAATTTACATTTTGAAATATTGTCTTATTTACGATAAAACATAGGTTGTTTATTTAAAATCGACATTTAATTTTAAATATTTAATAATTGTCGAAAATCCGGTTAAAACATTGTATTTTATCGGTATTAAATGAGGAAAACTCTATTATTATTTATAAATTTGGCAAAATTTTATCTTACCTATCCACATGGACAAATTGACATATTTGAGTAATGCCGATTCGAGTTATATCGATGGATTATATCAAGCGTACAAAGCCGATCCAAACGCAGTAGACTTTGGCTGGCAAAAGTTTTTTGAAGGATTTGAATTTGGACAAGGTTCTGAAGGCGTTTCAGGTTCTGTAGATGTTGAAAATGTATCAGAACACGCTTTAAAGGAAATCGATGTTCTTAATATGATTCACGGTTACAGAGACCGTGGTCACCTTTTCACTCACACTAACCCGGTTCGCGAGCGTCGCAAATACTACCCTGGCAAAGAATTAGAGACTTTCGGATTATCTGAAGCTGACATGGACACTGTATTCAATGCAGGTGTTGAGGTTGGATTAGGTCCGGCAAAATTGCGCGATATCCGCCAATTAATTGAAGATACTTATTGCCGTTCTATCGGTGCGGAGTTTAAATACATTCGTAACCCCGAGAAGATTAAATGGCTTCAAGACCGTATGGAGGCTGATCGTAACAAGCCGAACTACGATAAGGAAACCAAAGAACGTATATTAAAGAAATTAAATAGAGCTGTTGTTTTTGAAAACTTCCTAGGTACAAAATTCTTAGGTCAAAAACGTTTCTCTTTAGAGGGTGCAGAAGCCTTAATTCCTGCTCTTGACTCGGTATTGGAAATAGGTGGAAACCTAGGAATCCAAGAGTTCATGATCGGTATGGCTCACCGTGGTCGTTTGAACGTATTGGCAAACATCATGGGCAAACCTTACAAAACTATCCTTTCCGAGTTTGAAGGTAAGATGTATGCAGAGGAAGATCCTGAATTACAATTTGGTGGTGACGTAAAATATCACTTAGGTTATTCTTCCGATATTACAACAGACTCTGGTAAACAAATCCACTTGTCATTAGCGCCAAACCCATCACACTTGGAAACTGTAGATCCAATTGTTGAGGGTATTGTTCGTTCTAAGATCGACATGAAATACGATGGTGATGCATCGAAGATCGCTCCTATCTTAATTCATGGTGATGCGGCTATTGCTGGTCAAGGTGTTGTTTACGAGGTTACTCAAATGTCAAAGCTTGAAGGCTACCGTACTGGTGGTACGATTCACATCGTTATCAACAACCAAGTAGGTTTCACGACAAACTATAAAGATGCGCGTTCTGGTACTTACTGTACAGACGTTGCTAAGATTACTTCTTCTCCAGTATTCCATGTGAATGGTGATGATGCTGAAGCAGTAGTATATGCAATCAATTTAGCGGTAGAATACCGTCAGAAATATAAAACTGATGTATTTATCGATTTATTGTGTTATAGACGTTATGGTCACAACGAGGCAGATGAGCCTAAGTTCACACAGCCATTGTTGTACAAAGCAATCGAGAAGCACGCTAATCCGAAAGAAGTTTATGCTAAGAAACTTCAGGAAGAAGGTACAATCGACGCGGCATATGCTAAGGCGGTAGAGAAAGAATTTAAAGATTATTTACAATCGCAATTAGACGAATCGAAGCAAACAGAGAGCTTAGAAGATGAGGTTCCGATGTTTGGTGGCGCGTGGAAAGGCCTTCGTCAGGCTAAGAAGACAGATATCTTCGGCGAGGCTGTGACGAAAGTTTCTGAGAAAGAGTTCAAGACGCTAGCGACAGAAATTACTACGCTACCTAAAGACAAAAAGTTCTTCCGCAAAATTTCTAAGTTATTTGAAGATCGCGCAGCGATGATCAAGAACGATTCTTACGATTGGGCGATGGGCGAGTTGATGGCTTATGCGACTTTGTTGAACGAAGGCAAACGCGTTCGTATCTCGGGTCAGGATGTTCAACGTGGAACATTCTCGCACCGTCACGCTGTATTGACATTAGAAGATTCGGAAGAGAAATATATCCCATTAGCACAGGTTAATGGTGGTGAGCGTTTCAATATCTACAACTCTTTATTATCAGAGTATGCGGTATTAGGTTTTGAATACGGTTATGCGTTGGCAAATCCTAGCTCATTAACGGTTTGGGAAGCACAGTTTGGTGACTTCTACAACGGGGCTCAGATTATTGTTGACCAATATTTAAGTAGTGCGGAAACGAAATGGAGACGTTCGAATGGATTAGTAATGATGCTACCTCATGGTATGGAAGGTCAGGGTCCTGAACACTCTTCAGGTCGTATTGAGCGTTTCTTGGAATTATGTGCAAACGACAACTTAATCATTGCCAACTGTACAACTCCAGCAAACTACTTCCACTTACTACGTCGTCAGTTAGTTCGCGACTTCCGTAAGCCATTAGTAGTATTCACACCGAAAAGCTTATTACGTCATCCAAAAGTGGTTTCTAAATTAGCAGATTTCACGAAAGTAAACTTCCAAGAAGTTATCGATGACAGCTACGTAAAAGCAGCATCCGTAAAACGTGTATTGTTCTGTTCTGGAAAGATCTACTACGATCTATTAGAGAAACAACAAGCAGATAAGCGTACAGATGTAGCTATTGTTAGAATTGAGCAGCTATACCCTAGCCCAATCGAGCAATTAAAAGCAATCCACAAAAAATATAACAAGGCGAAAGAATTTATCTGGGTTCAGGAAGAAAATGAGAACATGGGAGCATGGCCTTATTACTGCCGTACATTACGTAAAACAGATATTGAATTCACTGATTATATCGCGCGTACAGCTAGTGGTAGTCCGGCAACAGGATACATGAAAAAACATGTTGCACAACAAGAAGCAATCGTAAATAAATCATTCGAATAAACAATTTATTTAACCAGCCGTTGTATCTTTATAGTGTATAACGGCTGGTTTAAAAAAATAACATATGAGCTTAGAAATTAAAGTCCCTACAGTTGGAGAGTCAATTACGGAAGTGACTTTAGCCCAATGGCTAAAACAAGATGGTGATTACGTCGAGATGGACGAAAATATCGCCGAATTGGAATCAGATAAAGCTACTTTTGAACTACCTGCAGAGAAAGCTGGTATCTTACGTATCATTGCACAAGAAGGCGACACCCTAGAAATTGGTGCTGTTGTTTGTACAATCGAAGACGGTGATGCACCTGCTGCTTCAGGCGAGAAAAAAGAAGAAGCTCCTGCAAAAGAAGCTGCTCCTGCTGCTAAAGCGGAAGAAGATGAAAGCCCAGAGACTTATGCTGCTGGTACTGCATCTCCTGCTGCTGCTAAGATTTTAAGAGAAAAAGGTATTGACCCTTCTACAATAAAAGGTACAGGTAAAGACGGTAGAATCACTAAAGAGGATGCTGAGAAAGCACAAGCTGGTGCTGCTGCTAAGCCAGCTGCTGCAAAACCTGCGGCAAGCCCTGCTCCTGCTGCTGCGCCTGCAGTTGCCGGATCGAGAAATGAGCGCCGTGAGAAAATGAGCTCCTTGCGTAAAACTATCGCTAAGCGTTTAGTAGCTGTTAAAAATGAAACTGCGATGTTGACTACGTTCAACGAAGTGAACATGCAGCCGATCATGGACTTAAGAGCGAAATACAAAGATACCTTCAAAGAAAAACACGGTATTGGTCTAGGCTTTATGTCATTCTTCACGAAAGCAGTAACTACTGCATTGAAAGAATGGCCTGCTGTAAATGCTCGTATCGAAGAAAATGAAATCGTTTATTCTGATTTCGCTGATATTTCTATCGCGGTTTCTGCTCCAAAAGGATTAGTGGTTCCGGTTATCAGAAATGCAGAGTCGATGGCATTATACGAAATTGAAAAAGCAATCGCTGAATTAGCGGGTAAAGCTCGTGATAACAAATTGACGATCGAAGAAATGACTGGCGGTACATTTACAATCACTAACGGTGGTGTATTTGGATCGATGATGTCTACTCCTATCATCAATGCTCCTCAATCAGCAATCTTAGGTATGCACAACATCGTGCAACGCCCTATTGCTGAAAATGGTCAAGTGGTGATCCGTCCGATGATGTACATCGCGTTATCTTATGATCACCGTATCATTGACGGTCGTGAGTCAGTAAGCTTCCTAGTTCGTGTTAAACAACTATTAGAAGATCCTGCAAGATTATTATTGGAAGTATAATCTTCCGAATAGCATATTTAGAAAAGAAGCCATCCCGAAAGGATGGCTTCTTTTTTTCTGAAAGTGTCTGTTTTCAAAGGCCATCAAGAACCTTCATCCCTGTTGGTGTTTCATTGGAAACATGAAAGTTTTTTAGTTACAAAGCAGCTCTGCGACATTCTGGATAGCGGGGTACACATTAAACGACAACTGGAATTCCCGTGAATAAGTTAAAAATTAACAGTTCTTTACTGTACAATTAGTATAGTTTTGATCAGTTTAAATTAAAGAATTGCTATTAATGCATAACATTAGGCATGCCGGACGTTCGGCGAAGAATGCCACAAAGGTTCTTTGACATATTGATCAGCAAATATCTCGTTTCTAAGAAGTTTCCAGACCGCAAATTCTTTTATATTTGTAGGAATACTACAGTACCTTTAATTCTTAACATGTTAAATAATAAGTATACTATTCTTCGCGCCTTCTTCCTCTTCATTTTATTAGGATTTATCAACAACAGCAAAGCCCAACAGATCGGTTATGGCATCGACTTTTTTGGCTATGCGGATAATCGCGAATATCAGGCTCCTTATACCGTTCCGAAGACCCTATTTGGCGCGACCTTATCTCCCCATCTTTACTTCCAATTGGAAGAGAAGCATCGTGTGTATGGTGGTGTACATGTTAACCAGGAGTTTGGATCGCATGGGGATAATAAGATGCGTGTAAAACCGATAGCGTATTACAACTACGCAACCCAGCATATTGATTTTGCAATTGGATTTATCCCTCGTTATGAGCGTTTGAAAGACGTACCGAAGATGGTATTAGCAGATACCCTGATGTATGACCGTCCAAATGTGGAGGGAATGTATTTTCAGTACAGGAACAGCAACTTCAAGCAAGCGGTTTACATCGATTGGCTGAGCAAACAAAGCTATACCAAGCGTGAACAATTTGTTGCCGGTATTTCAGGTAAGTATAGCATGGGCAATTTCTATATCAGCAATGACGGTTTGCTTTATCACAATGCTTTGACTAGCAATGACAGCCTCGACGAGCATATTCAAGATAATGCTATTTTGATGTTGAAACTTGGGGCTGACTTAAGCGAGAAGACTTTCCTCGATTCGTTAACCATCGATGCTGGTGCGGCTTTTGGCTACGACCGCTTGCGTTCAGAATATGATAATAAAGGCACTGGCTTTATTTCTAACATTCACTTGGGCTATAAGCGGTTCTTCATTGCCAATACACTTTACCTGGGCGATGCTTTAAATCTTCCAAACGGCGACTCGTTCTACCATCGCGATCGCTACGATCGATTGGATCTCGGCTGGATGCCATTCAAATCGGACAAAATCGAAGGTAAGTTTATAGCTTCCTTTCACTTCTCGCCAGGCCAGATCGACAATCAACAGCAGTTTACCCTTCGCTACAAATTCGGTGGAAAAATAAAGGATTAGAAGTCTTATTCTGCCGTAAGCTTGTTATGGATCATCCGATTATTATACTGCTGAATAAACGCTTCTAAATGTCGTTTCAGCGAGTCTAACGTTTGGGGTTCTTCCTTCATTAAATCTTTCGACAGGGATGGATCTGTTTTCAAATTGTGTAAGGAGCTCGGGCGTTCATTATCAAAGGTCATGAAGTAATCGCCCATAAAGAAGTTGTAACTTCCCCCAATGTTATTGACCAAGAAATTATCGCGTCTAGGGTCGAAGGCATCTGAACCGAAAGCGAAGTATGGCTTATCATATTGCAGGTAATTCAACACCGTCGGCATAATATCGATTTGTTGTATTAATTTATCCGACAAACCTTTAAGTTCTCCTCCCGGATAGTAGAATATGATCGGAATGGAAAAGAAGTTTGGCGTGGTATTGTATTCTGGAAAATGAATCATGCTGGCATGGTCAGCCACGATTACAAATAATGTATTATTATACCATTCGCTTTTGGAAGCCGTATTAAAAAATTGGCGTAAGGCATTATCGGCATAGCCTATCGGTTCATGCAATGGTAACTGCCCTTTCGGAAATTTCCCAGCATATTGCTCCGGAACTTTAAAAGGGTGATGAGAAGATAAGGAAAAGAAGCTGCTAAAGAATGGCTGCTTAAAGGTGTCTATCTTTTTCGCCATGAATTGCATGAAAGGCTCATCCCAGATTCCCCAGATACCATCGAAATCATCGTCGTTGTTATATTCATTTTTCCCGAAGTAGTTCTTGATCCCTGCCAACTGCATATAGGCCGAGAAGCCCATGCTGCCGTTTGGTGCTCCGTGGAAGAATGCTGTTTCATAGCCCTTCTCTCCTAATAACTTCGCAATGCTCGTCGTTTTATTTCCTGAATATATGGACAGGACAAAAGGCTCAGCGATAGAAGGTATTCCGGTGATGATAGATGGAAGGGCATCGATGGATTTGCGTCCATTTGCATAGGAACGCGTAAAGGTATAAGAATGCTCGATGAGAGAATCCAAAAATGGAGTATATCCCTTGTATTGACCGGCATCGCGCTCTTTATTAAAGAATCCGATATGCTCTTTCCCGAAGCTTTCCATGATGAGGAACACAACGTTCAACGGCTTGAATTCCGCAGAATCTTTCGGTTGATGTATGACCGGATAAATGGCTTCCAGCTCATCCGCCGGGAAGTAATTCTTCTCTTTTAATGTTACGGCTTTGAGCGTCTTCAGGATTGAAAAAGGCGTATTCAACACGATATTCATCTCTTCCGGTGATTTTACATAATCTCCGGCATTACTAAGCGTAATCGGACGCGTGCTATGTGCCCATCCTCCGCGAACCCCGCCTACAAAAAGGAAAGCAACCAATAGCAAACTTACCAAGTGAACGGCATAGAATGTCCAGCCTGTAAAGCGCTTGTATTCGATCTTGATCAGGTCGTAAAGCTTGATCAAGATCCAGACGATCAGCACGAATTCCAATAACAAATACCAGTAGCCGATTAAGAAATCGGTCATTAGTTTAAAAAGGTTTTGCTCGTTAGCAAACTGACTGAATACAGTTCCGGTGGTGCGCTTTAACGTGAAGGGATAATAAGCATAATCGATCAGGTTGAGTCCAATCCCGATGCTGTTCGTGATGATGAATACCCACTTCGCTACCTTCTGATAGCTGGCTTTATACTTGAAAGGTAAGGGAATCCCCATCATCAAGATATACAAGCTATTGAGGTAAAATAATGCTGCCAGGTCGAACTTTAGCCCACCGACCATCATGCGAATCATTTCGGAGAAGGTCACGTGTGGAAACTGATCGACATTATAAGCGTAGAAACCGATTCGGAGAAGCTGATAGATCAGCAACATCATCGTAAAGCGTATAATCAACGTGATATATGGGGCAAACAGTCCCTTGAGGATAATCTTTCCCTTCATTTTAATACTTTAAAAATTGGTTGTAGACCGATTGATAATACGCTTTAGCGATATTCAACAGACTATCGTTCTTAGCCATTGGATAGTCAGGATGTGCCTTGTAATTGATCACACTGCCAACATTGTCGTAGGAAATCGACTGTTCGGGTGTGATGATTCCAAAAGCATCCTTGGAGTTGTAAAAAGCTATCTGCGGGGTCGTTGGATTGAACAAGTCGCGACTCCATACGTAATTATCGCTCGGTAAGCCCAGTTGCTTCAAGAGTGTCGCCGCCAAATCTGTTTGACTACCTATCCTCGATATCTTCTTGCCTCGATATTCGGGCTTGATTACTTCGCCGAACATCAACAACGGGATATGGAAACGATTCGGGTGAGATATTTCGTATTTCTCAGCAGGAAGACGATGCCCATGATCGGCAATCATCACAAACAAGGTATTCTTATACCAAGCTTCCTTCTTAGCTTTCTCTACGAAATCATTCAACACGGAATCGGT
The DNA here is from genome assembly GCF_002455685.1 of Sphingobacterium sp. UBA6645. Taxonomy (NCBI): domain Bacteria; kingdom Pseudomonadati; phylum Bacteroidota; class Sphingobacteriia; order Sphingobacteriales; family Sphingobacteriaceae; genus Sphingobacterium; species Sphingobacterium sp. UBA6645. The sequence continues at coordinate 21,262 of NZ_DKLH01000069.1, read as the reverse complement.
ATAATATGCGGTACTTCTGAACTTATTCGCGTTATTATCTGAGCCAAACTTATAGGCTCCTTTTAATTGGAACGGCTCATGGTTAACCAGAGTAAATATGCTGCTGTAGAATGGGGTTTGCTCTTTCCGAAGATCTTTTATCATCCGGTTAAGAACGACAGCATCAGTTACTCCCCAAGATACCCGTTCTTCTGTTGGCGAGAAATTCGCATTATCCACAACACGCTCTACACCATGGGTTAACATGTAGGATTTAACGTTATAAAATTCGCTTTGTCCACCATGATAAAAGGAGTTATGATAGCCTGCAGAATCGAGTTCCTGCATAAAAGCATGCATGTTCTCGTGCTTACTGATATACTTGATTACACTTTCAGGTCCTTGCGCGGGGAATGCACTGAATGTGCCTATCACCCCCTTATCCGAACGATCGGATGCAGAATATATGCGATCAAAAAACACGCCTTCTTTGATAAAAGATTCCATATGGGGCGTAATCCCTTTCTCGCCGCCCATCGACTCGACTAAGTCGCCAACAAAACCTTCTAAAAGCACGAAAACAATATTGGGCCTTTGGGTGGTTAGGATATTTACAGCAGAATCGGGATCATTAGCAAAAATAGGTTGAAGATATTCCGAGAGGTTCTCTCTGTCTGGATAATAGCGATATGGAGACTTCAATAAAGTGCTACTTTTAAAATAGTCACGCAATAGTGCCCATTGGGTGCTTACCGCCGCATGGTTATTGAATGCTTCCTCTGAATAGTATGCTTTACTTGGATTCAAAGTAGCACGACCATAGCCACCGCGTATAAAGGTAAATATGATAAATGCGCCAATAAGAAGGCGAAGCCCCATACCCCAATAGGTTCGAATATTTCCAAACTTTATTCCTTTAAATAGACGTAGATAGAGATAATACGAGCCGACGATTCCCACGATCATCCCTAGGATAGGGAGAAAGATCGGCGTGGATTCCGCCGATGCCACTGCACCAGAAGGTGATGCAAAGAATGCATCAACCGCACGCTTTGAAATCTTATCGCCCCATTCCCTATAAACATTCACGTTAATAAAAGAAACGACAAAGAACAGGATAAGAACAACTAAAGTATAGATATTAAGCGCCCTATGGCTAAATTTCCATTTCTTCACGAAGGATAATAAACAATAAACTACGAAGGGTAATGCACTAATATAAGCGACCGTCGACAGATCAAGGCTCAAGCCATGATAGAACATACGGAATATTTCCTCGCTGCGCGCCCCACCAATCTTATCGTAAAAGAAGGAGACGAAAATTAAACGGTCAATAAAACAAATAAGAAGCCAAAAACCAAAAAATCGAACAAAGGCTTTCAGCTCATTTACAACATCTTGCATGTGAAAGTAATACGCTAAACGCGCAAATTTACATTTAATTCAGCACTGTAAATATTATCTTAACAATTTTTATACTTTATATTAATGAATGCTGATTTATTTGCTTCTAGATAATGGGAAATGAGCGGTTAAATCCGTATTTTTGTACTCCTTTTTAGATTATTTATAATTAGATAATGAGCATAGCAAAAACGTACAATCCTAGAGAAGCAGAAGACAAATGGTATTCTTATTGGATGGAAAACGGATTCTTCCGTTCTATTCCCGATGAGAGAGAGCCATACACTATCGTAATGCCGCCACCAAACGTAACTGGCGTATTGCACATGGGCCACATGTTGAACAACACGATACAAGACGTGTTGATTCGTCGCGCTCGTATGCAGGGTAAGAACGCATGTTGGGTTCCTGGAACCGACCACGCCTCAATTGCTACGGAGGCTAAAGTCGTCGCTATGCTAAAGGAAAAAGGAATCGATAAGAAGTCTATTACACGCGATGAGTTCTTAAAATACGCTTGGGAGTGGAAAGAGAAATACGGTGGTATTATCTTAAAACAATTAGAGAAGCTTGGTGCATCATGCGACTGGGATCGCACGAAGTTTACCATGGATCCTGATCTGTCCGAAGCCGTAATCGATACGTTCATTAAATTCTACAAAGAAGGCTATATCTACCGTGGAGTTCGTATGGTAAACTGGGACCCACAAGGTAAAACAGCGCTTTCCGACGAAGAAGTAATCCGTAAAGAAGTAAATCAAAAGCTTTACTACGTTCGCTATTTTATCAAAGATAGCAACGAGTACATCATCATTGCTACAACACGTCCGGAGACTATCATGGCCGATACAGCGATTTGTATCAACCCATTGGATGAGCGTTATAAGCATTTACAAGGAAAATCAGTATTAGTTCCATTAGTGAATCGTGAGATACCCGTTATTCAAGATGAGTATGTAGAGATGGAGTTCGGTACTGGATGTCTTAAAGTAACTCCTGCACACGACTTAAATGACTACGAGTTAGGCCAAAAGCATAACCTTGAAGTAATCGATATCTTAAATGACGACGGTACTTTAAACGAGAAAGCTCAAATATTAGTAGGCGAAGATCGCTTTGCTGCGCGCAAGAAAGTTATCGCTTTATTAGAAGAAGCTGGACAAATCGAGAAAATCGAAGATTATAAATCACAGGTAGGATTCTCAGAGCGTACAGATGCTGTGATTGAGCCGAAGCTATCCATGCAGTGGTTCTTGAAGATGGACCACTTGGCAAAACCAGCTTTAGAATATGTTGAAAACGGTGAGATTAAGTTAATCCCTGATAAGTTCTTCGCATCCTATAAACATTGGATGGAGAATGTTAAAGACTGGTGTATTTCTCGTCAGCTTTGGTGGGGACAACGAATTCCAGCCTGGTTCAACGACAAGAACGAGTGGGTTGTTGCTAAAACAGAAGCTGAAGCTATTGCTGAGTTTGAACAACAAGGAAAGTCAACTACAGCAATTCGCCAAGAAGACGACGTACTAGATACCTGGTTCTCTTCGGGATTATGGCCTCTTTCAGTATTCGACGGTGTTAGAAACCCAGAGAATGAAGAATTCAAATACTACTACCCTACGAACGATCTAGTTACTGCACCGGAGATTTTATTCTTCTGGGTAGCACGTATGATTATCATGGGGCATGACTATACCCAGAAGCCGCCTTTCCGTAATGTATACTTGACGGGAATAGTTCGCGATAAATTAGGCCGCAAGATGTCTAAATCGTTAGGTAACTCGCCTGATCCAATCGAATTGATGGAGCAGTATGGTACCGACGGTGTGCGCGTGGGGATGCTACTATCATCACCAGCCGGAAACGACTTAATGTTCGATGTGTCTTACTGTGAACAAGGCCGTAACTTCGCCAATAAGATATGGAATGCATTCCGTCTAGTAAAAGGTTGGGAAACAACAGACGCACCAGCGACGGAAGCACAGAAGACTGCTGCTCAATGGTTCGAAAGTCGTTTTAACCAAGCGCTTACAGAAATCGATGAGCACTTTGCAAACTATCGCTTATCTGATGCTTTAATGGCAACTTATAAACTGATTTGGGATGATTTCTGTGCATGGTATCTAGAACTTGTAAAACCAGCGTATCAAGCTCCTATTGAAGCTGAGACATTAGAAACGGTAAAAGCTTTATTCCAAAAAGTATTGAAACTTGCACATCCGTTCATGCCATTCTTAACGGAAGAATTATGGCATGATGAGTTATTCGGACAGCGCGAGTCCAAAGACTGTATTATCGTCGCTGATTTCCCTGCCGTTGAAGGATACGACGAGAAAATCATCAAAGACTTTACGATCGTTCAGCAGATTATCTCAGAAGTTCGCAATATCCGAAACTCAAAAGGTATCTCTCCGAAAATCGCCCTTCCATTGGCTATCAATGGCGCGGAGTTGGACTATGCAAAATTCAAAGAGAGCATCATCAAATTAGCAAATATTGAGGATCTGACTTTTGTTAATGAGAAAGTATCAGGTGCCGTTAGTTTCTTAGCAGGTAAGAATGAATGTTATGTTGCATTGGAGAACAATATCGATGTCGATGCGGAGAAAGAACGTATCGGAAAAGAAATTGAATACCTAAAAGGGTTCCTTAATTCAGTAGACAAAAAGCTTTCTAACGAGCGTTTTGTACAGAATGCGAAACCTGAAATCGTAGAAAACGAGAAAAATAAAAAAGCTGATGCGGAAGCGAAGATCCAAATCTTAGAAGAGAGCTTATTAAGCTTAGGCTAATCAGTAAATACTAAAAAAGAAAGGGCTATC
>NZ_DKLH01000069.1:0-16914 GCF_002455685.1 Sphingobacterium sp. UBA6645 | reverse complement strand
GATAGCCCTTTCTTTTTTAGTGTAGGTATTTTATCGCCCTTGTCGAATAAACTTACCATTTAAATCGTAATATAATTCCGTTTCATTCGCTAATTCCAACTCATAGCCTGTTGGTTCTTTATCAGCTGACTGCACTGCCAATCCGTTAAAATTCGCATTCAGATGGTCTTGTATTGCCTGTGGCAGAACCGCCAATGGTATAGCCTCCATACCTTCGGTGCTGATCTCCGTCCAATTTCCATCCTTATCGAAGTCTATCTCCGTGCCCTCGCTAAGTTTTGCTTCGTGCATAGTCCCATCTTTTGATGGCGACATCTTATCTTCTGTTTTTGTGATTCCGGCCTCAGGAAAATGTGTAGCTATAAAACTCTTTGCACCTTCGGGTAAGCCTGCAGGCGTACTCGACGAAGCCGACGAAGGTAAAGGCTCCGTAGTTGGCATGTTATTCGTGTTTTGCCCTTGTTTATTCTCCTGATTACAGGAGAACAATAAAAATGAAATTCCTAATATCAATAATTTTTTCATTGTCTTTTTATTTTAAAGTTTTCAGGAAAAAGCCCTATTAGTTGAATACAAGACTCTTATGTGGATAATCAAAGATAGTAAGGTAACGATTTGGTAACGGTGCTTATTGCTTTGCTTTTCAACACGTTTCCGTTAGCTCATAGCAAATATACAAAATATTTGTTTCTCAAAAACAAATGAACATTTTATTCCCTGTCTGGATTATTAGGAAAAGAAAAAAGGGCTTTTTAAGCCCTTTTTACATAATACTGAGAGAATAAAACTCTATCTTTCGTCCTTGTTCTTCCGTTTTAATCAAATACTTTCACAACAGCTTTAATACCTGTATTTTCATTACCCTGTCTTTTCTATTAGTTAAAATAGGGAACTTAACAACTACTTCGCCAATTTCAATATCCTATACGCTCCTCTTGCCACAACTACAAATACAATAGCTCCGATAATCAAATCGGGATAGCTCGAGTTTAACCAATTGACCAAAATTCCTGCAACGATAACCCCCGAATTGATTATAACATCGTTTGACGTGAAAATCATCGAAGCCTGCATATGGGCTTCTTTACTCTTGTTCTTTTGCAACAGGTAAAGACAAAGTACGTTTGCTATCAATGCCAAAACGGAAACAACAATCATTGTTTTGAAATCGGGCACCGCTTCTACTCCGATAAAACGTCTGATAACTTCAACAAAACCGATAACGGCTAACAGAATTTGAAAGTAACCTGCAAATTTGGCGATATTGTTTTTTCTTGCAATCGTACCCCCAACAGCAAACAAAGCCAATGCGTAAACGATGCTATCGGCAAGCATATCCAAGCTATCCGCTACCAATCCCATTGAGTTGGAAAAAATACCGAACAACATTTCCAATCCAAAGAAAACGAAATTGATAATCAATACCGTCCATAGTAGTTTCCGTTGGCTATTGCTTGTATCTGTTTCAACAACTGCGTTAGTTTCTTCGGTTGAAATCAACGTTGTATTTAGGTTCAAGGTTTCCAAAGCCGAAAAAATCGGCTCTGGGTTTCCACTATGGTAAACATTTAGTTTTCTATTGGGAATATCAAATTCCAATGACTTTACCGTATCAAAGTTTTGCAGTTTCATACGGATTAATTGCTCCTCACTTGGGCAATCCATTTTTGTTATATTAAATATGGTTTTATTCATCTTCTTAAAGTCTAAATTTTATTCCACCATTAATTACAAATCCGTCTAATGGTGCATAGATGTCTTTAAAAACAGGGTTGGTTATTGTACCTGTATAAATGTTGTCGAAACGTGTCTGCCTTGTATCAAGGAAATTTTCAAAGTTGATGTACAAAGAAAACCGTTCCCAAATTTTTTCAGCCATAAAGCCACACATCACATAGTCTTTTCCTATTGTTCCGTCGTTGAGCTTTTGCGGACTGAAATAATAGGCTTCCAAACCAATCTTCCATTTATCCTCTATTTCATACATCAGTACAGAGTTAATGCGGTGTTTTGGTGTTAGTGGATTTTCGGTATTTGTTCCGTTTTCAAGCAATCGGGTATCGGTAAAGGTGTAGCCCAAAAACAATTTAAAATCATCATAACCGATTTTGATATTTGTTTCTGTTCCTTTGGTATGAATGTAGCCCGATGAATTGATGAACTGATATGTATTTGTAGCTATATTTTGAAGCAACAAAGGGTTATCCAAATAGGTGTAAAAGAATAAATGATTGATGCTGAATGTCCAATCATCGCCAATATTAGTACGGTAATTTATGTCTGCATTTGCTCCGTAGCTCTTTTCTAATTTATTGGTATTATCATCAATAGGCATTACGTTTTGATATTGTATGCATTCGCTTTCTTCGGTAAAAATGGTTGGTGTTTTGTAGCCAAATCCGCCCCCGATACGTGAAGTCAATCCGTTTGCAATCCTAAACAATGCCGATACTCTTGGCAAAAAAACAGCTCCGTAATCTATCACGTAATCCGTTCTTAAACCTGTTTCTAATTGAAGCCAATCCGTAGCCTTAAAAGAATTTTGAACGAAAGCCCCGAATGTTGTTTGGTTGTAATCTCTCAACGGAAATGCGGTAATCTGCTTTTCTTTAAAATTGTCCGTCCAAACATTCACGCCTGTTACCCATTCTGATTTTTCTTTGCTGTGGGTATAACTTGCTTCCGTAAAAGTGGCTGTTTGTGTTCCCTCAAACTCGTAATTGGGAATAGCTGTATTGCGGTTAAAATAACTTACGCTGTTCTTTACCTGTACAAAACTGTTTTCGTTTACCGTATGGTCAAAAACAAATTGGGTGGAATAGCGTTGTGTTTTGTTTTCTTCAAAATATTGGTGTGTGTTATCGCCTTTGCCTTTGATGTAAAGCATATCGCCACCCAAACGGTTTTCAATGGTGGTGTTAATGCCGAAGTTCATTTTTGTTTTATCATTGAAGTAAACAAATAATTTAGGGTTCAGTACATACCTTTCAAATTGGGGAATGGCAGAAAGCCCGATTTGTGCAGGGTCGTAAGCTCCGTTGCGATTATGCGAAGCAAATATTGTTGTTCCGATTTTCTTAAACTTCTGTCCGTAAAAACCGTTGATGTCTAAACCCCTGCCCGATGTTCCGTTTAAATGAAAACGCAAATCCCTTTCTTCCGTTGGTGTCTTGGAAATCAGATTTACCAAACCTGCTATTGCTCCACCACCGTACAGCGTAGATGTTGAACCCTTAATAACTTCAACCTGCTTTAAGTCAAGCGGTGGAATTTGCAACAAACCCAATCCGCTCGAAGCACCCGAATAAATAGGAAAACCATCTTTTAAAATTTGCGTATATCGTCCGTCAAGCCCTTGAATACGAATACTTGCATTGGCACTTGTGGGCGATGTGGTTTGTACGTGAATACCTGTGCTTTCAGCCAAAAGCATACGAATATCCCCTGCTTTCATATTGCCTTTTTCGTCTAACTCCTCACTTCCTATAAACTCAATGCGTGTAGGGATATTTTGGATAGTTCTTGTACTTCTTGTTGATGAAATAACGATTTCTTCCAAATCTTCCGATTGTTCAGAAAGTAGGATTTCAATCGGAGCTGTATCTTCTAACGGAAAATTAAAGCTGTCGGTACGTTGGGCAAAACCGATATAACTAAATTGAATTTCCTGTAAACCGTTTGGAATACCTGTTAATATAACCTCTCCGTTTTCATCTGAAGTTGTTGCGATTGTAGTGCCTGTAACCTGTGCAGTTACGCCCATTAAAGGCTCTTTTTTTTCACTGTCTTTAATTACAGCTTTGAACGTATTTTGTGCATATACACAAAGGTTGAGTGCCATAAAAAATGACACAATGAGTATTTTTTTCATTGAAAATAATGCTTAATATTTAATAAATAATAACGGTGGAAAACACCGTAACAAATCAGTTTGTGCGGAAAGCACCATATATTAAGCCAATTGTGGGGGATGCCAAATAGAATAAGGAAAGTCTGAAACAGACGGTGCAGGTATTGCACCTGCTTTCTTTACAGGTAGTTGTATAGAGTTTATTGTCGAAAAATAAAAAGAGGCTATTACAAATCCTGTACAGGTATTACACTTGGAAAAAGGCGAGCAACACGCCATTCCGCAATCATCATCGTTTTGCTCTTGGCTACTTGTTGTTTGCTGTTCGGTTTCAAGACATTTATCTTCCATAAAGCAAGGTGCGGTCGATAAGACCAACATTAATAATGCTAATATGTATGATAAATACTTCATATTGCAAATGTATTGAAAATATCTTTTAAACCTCTTTTGACAAAGATAATTGTATTACAATCTCCTCCCTTTTTTCTTTTTCTTCTTCATCCGGTTGGCAAACTGTTCTTCTTCGTAATCCACGCCCTGTGCATCGGGTAACAAGCTGAATAATCCCAAATCGTAATTAGCCGAATGTTCCTGTGGGATAAACTCAAAAAGGTCTTTCGTTGGCAATTCGTCCAATGTATTTGTTTTGGAAACAGGGCTGTCCTGTATTTTTAATTCGGGTTTGTTGCCGTTGTTCCACCAATCATTGAATACATTTGCCGACAGGTTTCTGTCTAACTGTGAACCGTTCCAAACACTACGGCTCTCGTGGTCGATAAAAGTTATACCGTAAACCCGTCCGTTGTCGTTTCTACGAACAACGGTATTAATGCCCTGTTCGGTCAATTGTTTTCTAAATTCTATTTCGTTGCTTGTCGTGTGCATAGCCAATTCAACGGTATTCTTTAAAACTGACCTTACAGGGTTGGTTTTCATTTTCTCTTTTGACTGTTCAAAATGCTTTTGCAATTGTGTCACGCCTGCATCTTTTCCGAATAGCGATGCTTTGAAAGGATTGCTTGCCTTGTTTCCGTTTTCCTCCAATGCCACATACACCAATCCGTTTACGGTCTGACCGTTACGTTCGCCTTTTACTTCTTCCGCTGTAATGTTGAATAGGGAAAGCAAAGCATTATAGCTTCCCATAGTCGGAAAGCTGTAATATTTTGGCAAATGACGGACTACCGAAGCGATTTGGCTCTTTATATCGCCACGCTGATAATCAACAGGTTTAAAAACTTTATTGCCCTGTTTCTGCTCCTGCTCAGTTGCTTTGTGCAGGTTGTATTTCTGTTCCAAATCCCGACAGATAGCCATTGAACGCGGGTGGTCGTAATCATCGGGGATTTTCTTGCCGTCAATGCCTACGCAGGTCGAAACGATGTGGATATGTGTGCGGTCAATGTCCGTATGTTTGAAAACAATATAGGGCTGATTGCCGTAGCCCATACGTTCCATATATTCCTGTGCCATTTCCGTAAACTGTTCATCGCTAACCTTGTCTTTCGGGTCTGGGTTCAAAGAAATATGCCGTACTGTCTTCTCCGTTTTGATGTTCGCCGACAAATACGGCTCAAAGCACTTGTTAAAATACGTTACGGAATACCTGCCGTTCATTGTGTCGGGTATTTTGTTCAGCAACAAAACCGCTCCATTTTCCGTTTCCACTTTCTGCTGATTGTACAAAATCGCTCCATACATATTGCTTCCCTTTCCGATTTTTGCAATCATAATTTCACTCTTTATTCAGATATTTCTTTTCAAATTCATCGGTAAGAATTAAAACCTTTAGCAATAGTTCTTTCATTTCTGCTGTCTGTTTTTCCAATTTATAGAGATATGCAGATGCTTTTTTCTCTGAAAAATTGGCGTTCAATAACCTTACAATCTGATTATAATTGGTTGCTATTCCCCGAAACTGACCAAAAAATTTGGTCAATACTGCATGGTATTCTACGGCATTCATATCAATTTTTACGGTCTTTACCGTTTTCTGAAAGATACAGGCTGTAATGAAATGTGCCTTTACGTTCATACCCGATTGGTCAAAGAGGGCAAGAAATTTGGCATTTTCCTCTGCATTCAGGTTAATGGAATACCGATTGACCGCAGGGTCGTTCTTAGGTTTTCTCCCTGTTTTCCTGATTTGTTTACTGTTCTTTTCTTCCATAATAAATCCATTTAATGTTAAACCAAAACTGCGACTTTGGAGCGGTTTTCAGCCCCTGCAAGGGCAAGTGCTGTTGAGGTACGGAAATTTATTTCGAGTACCTCAAAAGATAACTTGCTCTGAACAGGAGTTCAGAAAAATCCGTTTTGCAAACGGATTGGAGTTAGCCGAAAAAACCAACCGCTTCCGTTTACAAAGTTCGGTAAGACTATTTGAAATACAGTAATTTACAAACACGACAATGAACGCCAAATAGTGCCACTGACTGCCACGTTTATGCGGGTTGGGATTGTTTTTATTTCCTTTGTGTGGTTAGTTGGCTGATTGGTTACATTCTTAATGATGTAATTAATCAGCATAAATCCCGACAGCTAATTTGCGTGATTGATTGCAGATGAATTACGGATTTTTCAGCTAATGAAACAGTTAATTAAGGGTATGCAGGTGCATAGGTACAACAGTATATGCAACTGACTATTCAGGTAACTAAACAGCTAATTTGAAACAATATTAAAATTGAATGATATGATACACGAAAACGACAAAAAACAGCAACCCGAAGAACAGGATTTTATGGAAATGATTATCGGTAGCGACAAGAAAAATCCCCAACAGGAACAGCAAGCCGTAACACATCGGGACGACTTTACCGAAGACGAAAAATCCATAGAAACGGAAGATACAAAACCGACTGCAAGTAATACCAAACGAAATACCTCAAAGCCAAAGAAGCTAACGAAAGAGGATTACTGCGGACAGTTCTTTAAAATCCCTACGACAACGGCAAGCAAAGGCAAATCGGTCTATGTACGACAGGAACACCACGAAACATTTAACAGGCTTACCAACATTATGGGCATTGACAAGCTGACGATTTATGCGTATCTGGACAACATTATCGAATATCATTTTCAGGAGTTCGGGGAGTTGATTAAGGAAATCTATAACGAGAAGCACAAGCCGTTGTTTTGATATACTAAAGTAGGGGCAGGTTTTTACAAATACTGTGCAAGTTTAAATTTGCTTGTAGTACCTTTTCCTTAACCATAAACTTGCTCTTACCAACAGTATCAATACAGGAACTTCAACCAATGGTCCGATAACGCCCACAAATGCTTGTGGCGAATGAATACCGAATACCGCTATTGCTACGGCTATTGCCAATTCAAAATTGTTTCCTGTGGCTGTAAATGCGATTGATGCGTTTTTGTCATAGGGAACATTCAGGGATTTGCTTATAAAGAAGCTCACAAAAAACATTAGTACAAAATAGATAATTAGCGGTATTGCTATCTTTATCACATCCATTGGCAACTCCAATATCTTGTCGCCTTTCAAACTGAACATCAGTACAATGGTAAACAATAAAGCATATAATGTAATGGGCGATATTCGGGGTACGAATGTTCTGTTATACCATTCTATGCCTTTTGATTTTACCAATGCGTAACGGCTTATAAAACCTGCGAAAAAAGGAATACCCAAGTATATCAAAACGCTTTCGGTTACATCTTTCATTGATACGCTTACACTGAAATTAGCTAATCCTAATTTGCTCGGCAATACGTTGATGAAAAGCCAAACCAAAAAACTGTAACTCAATATCTGAAAGATACTATTTAACGCTACCAATAATGCCGTATATTCCCTGTTGGCTTTTGCCAAATCGCTCCATACGATAACCATTGCGATACACCTTGCCAATCCTATCAAAATCAACCCTGCCATATAATCGGGTTCGTTCCTTAAAAACAGAACGGCTAACCCGAACATTAGCACTGTACCGATTACCCAATTCAACAATAAGGATATTCCGATTACCTTTTTATCCTTAAATGCTTTGGGCAATAGCGAATAATCAACTTTTGCCAATGGCGGATACATCATCAGTATCAAACCTATTGCCAACGGAATATTGGTCGTACCTATGGACAGGCTGTCTGTTACATTGGAAATATTGGGAAAGAAATAGCCCAAGCCCACACCTAACGCCATTGCAAGGAATATCCATAAGGTTAGGTAACGGTCAAGAAATTTTAGTTTTGGTTGCATCGGTTATTTTTTAATCATTGAAAAAACATAGAACATTTCGGTAGCTATCTGCAAACTTCTTTCTGCATATACCTTTGTCTGTTCTGTTGTACCGTCTGAAATTTTCGGGTCTTCAAATGTGATAGGTATTCTTTTTTCCGCTCCTGCTATAAACGGACAGCCACCGTCTGCCTGTGAACAAGTCATAATGGCTGTGAATGCTGATATAGGATTAAAAGGGCTATCATATTTCTTTGAAAAACCGATAACAGGCAAAGCATTATCGCTGTACTTTATAGCATATACACGGTTGTTGGTGTCTGCAATTTTGAAAATATTAAATCCCTGATTTGTCAATGTTTCTGCGACTTTCGGAAATAGTGCCGTTTCTTCCGTACCGCCCGAATAGCAATGAACATTTGGGATATTAAAATGTGCTGATGCTACCTGTGCCCAAACCTGCGATAAATGGCTTCTGCGTGAATTGTGGGTACAAATGAAATTGAGGTTTATATCCTGCCTGTCGTTTACTTTTTGTTGTATAAAATCTATTAACGGCTGTAATATGTTTTTACGTTCTTCGCTGATGCTGTGAACGTCTATTTTGTTGTTAATGATTTCGATTAGTTTTTGATACATCGTATTTTGTTTTTAGTATTTAACAACATCCCGAATTAGGTGTACAACAAGCGTTATTCAGCTCTGATAATTTTACTTTCTGTTTTTCGACAGGAATACCGCAGGCATCACTTGCCAAGCAAGCGGTTTGTTTGTTCTTTAGTACAAAAGTGTTTCCGTTAAAATCCAAATCGTATTTACCAACTGTTTCGCTTTGGTATTCTACTTCTATTTCGGCATCTTCAATACCTAATTTTTCTTCGGATAGTTTGATGATGTTTAATAGTTTGGTCGGCTTTAATCGGTGTTCAAAGTCGTTAGCATTCCATAATTGGAAATTGACAACTTTTTCATTTCTAATCGTTCCGCCACAATCAATAAAGTGTTTGGTAATTACACCAATTTCCGTAACGTGGAAATGTTCGGGTACAAATGTTCCGTTCTCTAACTGAAATTCAACATTGTCCAATGTTGGTAAGATTTCTTTGATGTTTGATAGTTTCATTGTTTTTAAATTTTAAAATGATTTACTAAATGATATATCGCAATATAACGATGTTAAATACTAAAAAAAACGGTTAACAGCACTTGTTTACCTTTACTTCCTGATTGAAAAACGTATTAAAATCAGTTTGGATTTTTTTCCAAACATTTTCATCAATACAATAGCAAACGGATTTCCCCTCGATTGTTCCCTGAATGATACCTGTGTTCTTCAATTCCTTTAAGTGCTGTGAAATGGTTGCCTGTGCCAAGCCCAATTCCTCGACCAAATCGTTACAGATACAGGCTTTCTGGTGGATGATGTGTTGGAGTATGGCAACCCTTGCAGGGTGTGCCAAAATCTTAAACAGAGAAGCTAATTTATTTTGTTCGTCTGTGAATATTTCCGATTTGGTAAGTCCCATATCTTTGTTTTTATATCGCAATATTACGATAATAAATTTAAACACAAAAGTTTTTTTTTAAAATTGTTTCCAAAAGAAAAAAACAGAAAAAAAAGAAAGCCATTCAATCAAGGCGGACAAGCGGAAAAACCAAAAGGAAACGGAATAAGTCCCGAAGGGTGGCAGGGCAACACAATAACTCGGCGAAGCCACCTTATTTTGCCCTGCCATTATGCCGTAGTCTTTTGGTTGGGCAGTGCGGTGGGTGTCCGCCTTATCTTTGCTACCTTTTTGTTCTTTTTTGGGAATGGTTTTAATTCCTTTTACCCACAAAGCCTTTCAACAACTTGCTGAAAGGCTCTTTTTTATCGCTTATATTTTTGCTTATCGAATTTATTCCACTTCAAAAGTTACGGTTACATTTCCCGAACCCAATGCAGTTGCCAAACCTGTTACATCATCTATTGCACCTAATTTTGTATAGCTGTAAGACGTGGAAAAGGTTTTATAGAATAGCACCAAAGTTTTTGAACCGTACAACATCAAATCGCCATTTTTTATGGTTTGCGGATTGGACGAATTTGTCGGTAAACTGTTGGGCAAATCATAATATTTTTCGTTACCGTTTAGTTCAATCATATTGATTGTTAAAGGCAACATTTCCTTAAATGCCTTTGCTGAATTATTGTCCAAAAGCGTAGCCATAAAGGTTTGTGAATTAACCGTTATTTTGATTTTTCCATTTGGCATAGGAGTAGTATTTTCCGTGTTGTTATCATCGTTTTTGTCGCAAGACGTGGCACTGCTACACAAGACAGAAACCAATAACATCATTACTAAAAATGGTTGTTTCATAATCCTTATTTTAAATGTTCTTTAAAGAACGTATCTAATTTGTCGAATGGAATTACATCAACTTTGTCGTACAAATCAACGTGAACAGCATTAGGAACTATGATTAGTTCTTTAGGTTCGGAAGCCATTTTATAAGCATCTTCACTGAAATAACGTGAGTGTGCATTTTCGCCTGCAATCAACAACATCGGTCTTGGCGAAATCTCTTTAATATAGGTCAAAATCGGCATATTCATAAATGATATTGGAGTGGTAATTGTCCACGCATTTCCCGAATTTATTGAACGTTCGTGGTAACCTCTTGGTGTCATATAATAATCGTGATACTCGATTTGAAACTGTGCTTCTCCACCACTTAATTTATTATACGCAGGTTGATAGGCAGGTGTGCCATTTTCTGCATCTTTCCAACGCTGTTCTCCTAATTCTTCTAAAATTTTGGCACGTTGTTCCAATGTTGTGGCATCGTTATAGCCTTTTGACATTACTCTCGTCATATCATACATACTTGTTGTAGCAACGGCTTTTACACGCTTATCAATGGCAGTAGCGTTTAATGCAAAACCTGCCCAACCGCAAATCCCGATGATACCGATTTTGTTTCTGTCCACATTTTTCTGTATGCCGAGAAAATCTACAGCCGAACTGAAATCTTCCGAACTGATGTCAGGCGAAGCAACATTACGAGGCTCTCCGCCACTTTCGCCTGTGTATGACGGGTCAAAAGCCAATACAACAAATCCACGTTCTGCCATTTGGTTGGCATACAATCCCGAAGATTGCTCTTTTACCGCTCCAAAAGGTCCGCTAATAGCCAACGCAGGCAAAGCCTCGTTGCTATGACTTTTTGGACTGTATAAATCGCCTGTAAGCGTAATGCCGTAACGGTTTTTGAAAGTTACTTTTTGACGGGTAATTTTATCACTTAATTCAAAAGTATAATGTTCTTCCGTTTGTTCTGTACTGTTCATCTTATCTGAATTTTCGTTATTAGTATTTGAGTTTTGATTACAGGATTGCCCTAAAAACATCAGAGCCGTAATTGCTACAATTGATAATCTTTTCATTTTATTTCTGTTTTAAATTGTTTTAATAATTTTTGCAGGAATGCCACCAACAACCGTATTATCGGGAACGTCTTTTGAAACAACCGCACCCGAAGCTACAACAGCATTTTCGCCAATGGTTACGCCTTGCAAAATGGTTGCTCCTGCACCAATCCAAGCGTTCTTTTTGATATGGATAGGTTTAGGGATAAGTGCGTGTCTGTTCTCGGGTTCTAAAGGGTGTCCCTCTGACAACAAGCTGACTTTCGGTGCTATCAATACGTTATCTTCAATGGTAATTCCCCCCAAATCCAAAAAAGTGCAATCGAAATTGATAAATACGTTTTTTCCGATTTTGGTGTGCTTTCCGTAATTGATGTACAAAGGTGTGAAAACGGTAACGCTTTCGTCAATTTCCGAACCTGTGATTTGGCTCAACAAATCCCTGACTTCTGTCGGGTCTGTTACGTTGTTCATCTGAACAAGCAATTTCCTTGTAGCGAATGAAGCCTCTCGCATTTTATAGGCTTGCGGGTCGTTTGGTAAAATGGTTTCGCCCTTTCTCAATCGTTCAAAAATATCTGTTGTCTGCATTATCTTACTTATTTACAATGCAAAGTTAAAAACAAAGCCTTACAACGGTTTTGTTGTAAGGCTCAAATTGCTTTTCTGTAAAGCTCAAAATGGATTATTAAATCTCTTATTTCAATTTTAGTTTCATCATTATATCTGTCTGTTCGTCATTGCCCAATTTAAAAATGTGTTTGTCAAACTCAACAAAACCATTTTTCTTGTAAAAGCTGATTGCTCTTGGGTTTTCTTCCCAAACGCCCAACCACACATAGTCAGCATTTTTCTGTTTGGCAATTTCAATGGCTTTTTCATAAAGCACTTGCCCGACTTTTTTACCGTGAAATTCTTTGAGAACATAAATGCGTTCAATTTCAAGTGCTGTGTCGTCCTGCAATTCTGTTTGTGATTGTCCGAAATTAAGTTTTAGATAACCGACTACGTTATTGTCAAGTGTTGCAAAGTAAAATTCTGCATTTTTATCGCTTAATTCAGTTGTCAATTTTTCTATGGAAAATCCCTCGTTTAAATAATTAATCATATTTTCTTCAGTGTTTTCTGCCGAAAAGGTTTCATAGAAAGTTTGTTTACCAATTTTTTGCAATTGGTCAATGTCGTTTAGTGTTACTTTTCTGATATTCACTATATCCATATTTAATATATTTCGGTCGGTGGTATTCCGTATTGCTTTTTAAATGCCGTAGAAAAGTGAGAAAGATTTTTAAAACCTACTTCCGTACAAACGTCCTGTACTTTCTTGTTTTCTTCTTTCAGCTTTATGTAAGCCATTTCCAAACGTTTTTTTATCAGCCATTTTTGCGGTGTCAGGTTGCTTATTTTTTTGAAATCCCTTTTAAACGTTGCTAAACTTCGCCCTGTAAATGTGGCTATCTGTTCCATTGTGAGGTCGTCCATATAGTTATTGTTCAGAAATTCCAAAAGGTCAATTTTCCACGGTTCGGCAAAGTCGAACAGTATCGGGTATAGCAATTCATTGTTATTCAGTAAGGCATAAATTCCCTCCAATAATTTCAGATGAATAACGCCCTCCGTTGGTTTTACGTTACTGTCAAAATACGGAGTAAGCGACTGAAACAAACTTTGTATTGCTGGTGTAGTTTGCAATTTAAAAACGGTTTTATCGGAAATTTTTATGTCTTTCGGAATTTCTGATTTATTCATTTTGCTGTAAAAATCACGCAAAACATTACGTTGAAAAACCAATGAAATACCTTTGTACAACTCCTTTCCTTTGCTGTTTTTGTACATTGTCAATCGGTGGTCACGTCTGATAAAGGCACATTCTCCTGCTTTTATGATTGTCTTTTTATTTCTGTCCACAATCACTTGTTCGCCCGAATACAGATATAACAAAACGTGTTCGGGTTTTGAGTGAACGCAATGCGTACCGCTTTCAGAAAAACACGAAAGGAATATATCTGAATAGCTTATTGTTTCTAATTTGTCGTCCTGCTTCTCTTTCATTATTTATAGAGTATCAATGTACAAATTTAACATTTTTGTTATTAAACAGCTTTGCTGTAAGGCTCAATTAACATTTCTGACAGGCTCAATATATTGTAGGAAAGCAAAAATCAATATAGTAAAGTAATTGGCATCTGAACGCCAAATGCTACCTCTGACTGCAACATTGGAAAGCCCTGTATAAGTACCTTATATTTTTGAAGTCTAATTTGATTAGGTATGGAAATAACAGTTTTAGACATTCAGATTTTGAAGGCATTGCTGGATATTTCGGATCGATTTGTGCCAGTCATTTAAGTCTGTTAGGGCCAGTTATTACGGTTCAAAATGTGCCATATGACCAGTAATGATTTAGTATATTACGGATCGATTTGTGCCAAGATTAGTTTTTAAGAAAATTTTGGTTTCATATTCTCTCCTTAATTTGTTATTACGGTTCGATTTGTGCCACCGTCCGTCAATCATCATCTATGTCACTACTCTTTAAACAGCAGTGGTTTACGGTTTGATTTGTGCCACTTTCTGAGATCAATAAATTACCTTGTCGCCAAAAAAAATCAGCGACATGGCCAATATACTTGATCCAATGGACTTAAAACAGATCCTTACATTACATATTGATGGTTTGAGCAATCGTAGAATAGCCGTCATTTTGGGCATTTCACGCAATACCGTAAATACCTATATCAAACTGTTCTCTGCCAGTGATTACCCTTTCACGTCTCTTCTGGAGTTGGACAATGCCGCTTTAGCTGAATTATTTTCTTCCTATACTACGATCGATACCGACCGTCACAATGAACTGATGCTGTTTTTCGAGGGTGTAAACAGGGCGCGTAACCATCCCGGCTTTACCTTTCTGTACCACTATCAGCAATATGTCGAACAGAGCAAAGATCCATATAGCTATACCCAGTTTCTGGAGCATTACCGCCGTAAATATCCTATAGAAAAAGGCTCCATGAAGCTCGACCATGTTGCCGGGCAGGAAATGTTCATAGACTTTGCTGGAAAGAAGCTCCAGATCGTCGACCGTGATACTGGCGAAGTAACGAACGTTGAAGTATTTGTCGCTATTCTTCCCTATAGCCAATACACTTATGTTCAGGCATGTATGACACAAAGGCGGGCAGATCTTATATCCTGCTGCAGGAATGCCCTGCAGTTCTTTCAGGGTGTCCCCAGAGCCATCGTATCGGACAACCTGAAATCAGCGGTCAATAGGGCCAGCAAGTACGAAGCTGAGATCAACCGGACCTTCAAGGACTTTGCCCGCCATTACAACTGCGTGATCAATCCCACCCGGAGCTATGCCGCGCAGGACAAGGCCCTGGTGGAAAATGCGGTCCATCTGACCTATCAACGCATCTATTACCCGATACGGCAGATGACATTTTTTTCACTTGATGAGCTGAATGTTCATATCAGACAGCTCTTGAAGCGCTATAATGAACTGTTCTTCAAGCGGAAGGAATCAAGCAGGATCGAACTCTACCAACGGATCGAGAGACAGTATCTCAAAAGTCTTCCTGATGAGCCTTATGAACTCAAGGACTATAAAAGGGCAAAGGTGCAGAAAATGGGCTATGTCTACTTCTCTCCCGACAAGAGCTATTATAGCGTTCCATACCGTTTCATAGGAAAAGAGACCATGATACACTATACAGATACCCGTGTGGAAGTATATTATAATCATCAGCGCATTGCTCTCCATCCCAGGAATCTCTCCAAGGGTAGCTATATTACCAATACGGATCACCTGAGCAGTACGCACAAGTTCTATTCGGACTGGAATCCGGAGTTCTTTAAGAGAAAGGCAGCTACCCATGGAGAATATGTGCTGAAGTGCGTGGAAAGGATCCTCACTTCTCAGGACTATCCGGAAATAGGTTACAAAAGAGCGCTGGGTGTCATTGAACTTTATCGATCATATAGCTCAGAGAGACTGAACAATGCCTGCAGAAGAGCTTGGGAAACTGAGGCTTGCTCATATGGACACATCAAAAACATCTTAAAGAATAATATGGATAAACTGCCCTACGATGAAACTGGGGGAGAAGAGCCAAAGCCCCATATCCCTTACCATGCGAACATCAGGGGCGCATCTGCCTATAAATAGTACTAAAATCATAACATTATGAACAATCAGACAATCGAGAAACTAAAGAACATGCGCCTGGGTGCAATGGCGCGACTGCATCAGCAGAACGTAGAACAGAACAAGCTTGAAGGGATCACCTGTGATGAATATCTGGCAATCCTGACGGATCACCAATGGGAAGAAAGAGAAAACAATAAAACGGAACGACTGATCAAACAGGCCTGCTTTAGACAAACGGCGAGCATAGCGGACATCAATTACCGCAATGAGAGGAACCTGGACAAGAACATGTTCCTCAGGTTGAGCACGTTGGACTTTATATCACACAAAGAGAATATAATTATATGCGGGGCCTCCGGAACTGGTAAAAGCTATATTGCACAGGCACTGGGAAATCAGGCGTGCCTTTATGGAAAGAAAACCTTTTATGGGATAACATCCAGGATCTTCAAGAGGCTAAAGCTGTGTAAAGTGGACGGGACATACCTAAAAGAACTGGATAAACTAAATAAAATGGAATTATTGATACTAGATGACTTTGGCTTGCAAGCCCTTGATGTTCAGGACAGGGAATCGCTAATGGATATAATAGATGACAGACATGGAAAGAGATCGACGATCATATCTTCCCAGATACCTGTGGCAGCATGGTACGAAATTATTGGTGGAGAGGGAACCGTAGCAGACGCCATACTCGATAGAATTGTGAACTCTTCTCATAGGATAAATCTAGAAGGAGACTCTTTACGTAAAGGAAAAATATGATGGATATAAAATAACTTTTTCATATAATTGTACGATCTCAAAAGTGGCACGGTTTGACCCAAATCGATGGCACAATCCCTCCGAAATACCCAATTGCACAGGGAAGTAAAGGAAGTTTCTCTATTGATTGCCGAAATGACCGCACCCTACAAGGGATTGCAACAGGCGACGAAATGGCTCGACCAACAGGAAGCCTGCCAATTGCTCAACATCAGCAAAAGAACTTTGCAGACTTACAGAGCAAAAGGCATTCTTGGGGCAACGCAAATCAATCGGAAGACATATTTCAGATTATCAGATGTGGAATTACTGATGCAGGGAGAGCGACCATTAAAAAAGCAAAAGAAATGAAACAGATTGGAAATTCAAATGAGGATATGCTTGCTCTGCTCGAAGCTGTGGTAGGCATCAAAAATGAACTGCTGTATATCAGTGAATATTTCCACCCACTCTTAAAAGGGGAAATCTACCTATCAGGCGAACAGGTTTGCGAAATGCTACACATCAGCAAACGTGTAACCCTCCCTATTTTC
>NZ_DKLH01000018.1:0-22817 GCF_002455685.1 Sphingobacterium sp. UBA6645 | reverse complement strand
AACACCCGTATCAACCGCCTTTTTGATGTTTTGAGATCTCTTTGTCAGTCAGTTATAGAGGACTTTACACCAGAGGAGTGCTCCAGAGAATTTTCCCTACTGGACTCTATGCCCATCATAACCTGCAGTGGGACTAGAAGGGCAAAGGTAGCTCTGGAGATAACGGATAAAAGCTTCTGCTCAACGAAGAGGCTTTGGTATTTTGGATTAAAGCTTCATGCGCTCAACAGCTATAACAAATCCACGCTGCCTCGTCCGGAAAGCATTGTAATAAGCAAGGCATCTGAAAGTGACCTGAACATATTTAAGGAGAATTGGGCATCCATCGCAGGTAGGACGTTCTTTGGTGACAAGATATACCGTGACGCCCCATTCTTCGAGTGGTTTTATAAAGAAAAGAAATCAATTATGTATACCCCGATAAGGGAAACCCAAGGAAAACCGGATTGTTTAAAAAACAGGGATCGTGCTTATAATGATCTGTTTTCAAGAGCAGTATCTAGGGTAAGACAACCAATCGAATCCTTTTTTAATTGGATAAATGAAAAAACACAGATACAAAACGCAAGTAAGGTCAGATCTACCAAAGGACTATTAGTACATGTGTTCGGTAAATTAACAGCCTGTTTCATAAAGCCTATTTTCAACCCTTAATTCGCATTACTAAATACTAACTACTACTTAACCAACTTATTAGCATTCATCAGCTTAACCTTCTCCTCTACTTCCAGATTAATGAACTGCGAAGGTGTGATTCCGTAAAATGCCTTGAAGGTCTTGCTAAACCATTTAGGATCGGAGAATCCTACGGAATAAGCGACTTCGGCAATGCTGAGCTCTTTATTTCCGAGCAATGTGCTAGCGGTTCGGAGTCTAACCGCATTGATCATTTCGATTATACTAAGGCCAGTCAGCTGCTTTACTTTTCTATAGAGCACTGGTCTGCTCATGCCGATCTGATTGGCGAGCTGCATGACATTGAGTTCCTCTTCAGCCAAATGTTCTTCAATAAAGCTCACGAGCTTACTGAGGAAACCCATTTCCTCATTCGCTGTTTCCTCGTCTTCTTTTTTATCCTTTAATAGATATTCTTTAACAAAATGCTTTCTGAAGCTTTGCTGCGTAAAGAGTATGTTTTGGATTTTCAGCGCTAGAATTTCGATGTTTACGGGCTTGGTCAAGTAATCATCTGATCCCGCATGCATCCCTGTCTTCATATCTTCGGTAGACGAGAGTGCGGTAAGTAGAATTACGGGAATATGCGATGTAGTAGCGTTAGATTTCATCATTTTTGCGAGGCTGATACCGTCGATATTCGGCATCATGACATCGGAAATAACGAGATCGGGCAAGTTTTCTGAAACCTGCTTCCATGCCTCTTCACCATCTCTCGCCAGCAGCACCTGATAGTTTTTGTTCAATTGCTGATAAAGAAACTGTAAAATCTCTTCATTGTCATCGACCAACAGCACCATTTTACGCTCTTTTGAAGGGATATGCTCTGATATTTCGATAGCATCCTCCCTTGGTAGCGTAGGACTTTGCACTACAGCTGTTGTTTCTACATCTCCGAGCGAAGGTTGATTCTGCGGAGACACCTGCAATATTTCCTCCGCCTTTAAATGAGCTTTCCCTAAAGGAATACGGATATAAAAACTGGTGTACGAAGGTTTGCCGATTTCCTCATTCTGGCTTTCTACGTAAATCTCACCATGATGCAGCTCTACGATATCTTTCGATAGAGAAAGACCGATTCCACTACTATATTTCTTGCTCGACAGGTTTTGATCGCCTTGATAGAAAAACTCAAAAACGGTTTCCACTTCGTGTTTCGGAATACCTGGACCGGAATCCGTAACACACAATTGCAGCATCCCTTCCGGATATTTACCCTGTGCGTCTTGTTGCGACAGTGATAATTTGATTTCTCCGCCCTCAGGTGTAAACCTTAATGCATTGGAAAGTATATTGAAACAAACTTTCTCCATCTGATTGATATCGATCCAAACGTCTGGCAGATCGTCCTCAACTTCCATACGAATTCCTATTTGCTTGCTTTGAAAGTCATTTTTAAAGGATTCGATCACATCCAGGATCACTGCATGGAGGTCGTATTGAGCAATCTGTAACTTTAGGAGTCCTAATTCACTTTTCCTAACATCCAGAAGCTCATTGACGAGCAGCAGCAGACGCTGTGCGTTCTTCTTCATCACGCGGAGTGTTGGCTTGTTGCTATCATGGTCAGCAGTAGTAGATAGAATCTGTTGCAAAGGACTTAGAATAAGCATCAGGGGCGTCCGCAACTCATGCGATACATTGGTAAAGAAATTCGCCTTCATTTCCGCTACTTTCTTTTCGTGGGCAGTCTCTAGATTGACCAATTCCAACTGGTATTTCAGCTCACTCTTCGATTTAATAAATTGAATGATGATGTAGAATATGCTCATCCCCAATAACACATAAATACATATCGCCCACCAGGTTAGCCACCAAGGGGGAAGAATCGTTAGTTCCAACCTATTGATCTCCTGCGACCATACCGCATCATTGCTCGCTCCTTTAATCAAAAGCGTATATTTTCTTGGTGAAAGGTTGGTATAGGTTGCTGTCGGGATATTTACATAGTTTCAATCTTCCTCCAACCCCTCTAATTTATAGGCATATTTATTCTTTTCGGGCGTAACGTAATTCAACGTCGCAAAGTCGATACTAAAAGTATTCTTGTTGTAGGGCAGTTCAAGCTTTGGATTCACCGCTAATTGGACAGGCAATAGAGTTCCGCGCTGCGGATCGATGGGCTGATTATGGATTCTCAGGTCCGTGAAAGTCACTTTCGGACTGTAACCGCTGCTCCCGATTTGGCGAGGGTAAAATGAGGTAATACCATGCGTACCGCCAAACAGAATTTCCCCGTCGCTGCCCTTAAACGCCGCCCCGATGGAGAATTCATTTCCCAATAACCCATCCTTCATGTTGAAAGGAGCAAACTCCCCTTTTTCCGGATTGAAGGAACAGATACCGTTATTAGTACTTATCCAAAGCTTATTGGCATCTTCCAAGATGCCGACAATATTATTCCCCGGCAGCCCATCCTTCTGTGTATAGCGTTTGAACTGCTTCTTTTCATAGTCAAACAGGTTTAAGCCTTCCTTGGAAGTCCCCACCCACAGCCTGCCCTTGCTGTCCTCAAATATACTGAGAATAATAGAGCCACTGATGGAATGTGCATCGCCAACCTTCGGAAAGAAAACATCAAAAGACTCTTTTCCCGCCCACTTTACATTAAGCCCATTCTCTGTGCCGACCCAGACATTTCTTCTCGAATCGATGAACACGGTACGGACCATTTCGGAGGAAAGGTTGTAAGGAGGCCTTTTACCTGGCATATATTGTTCATAATAGCCTTTGGTACCTGCTTTCTTCAGGTTTAATCCTCCTCCATAGGTTCCGATCCAAAAATTACCTTGATGGTCTTCCTTGATGCTGTAAACATTGTTGCTAGAAAGTGAAGTCGCATCGTTGGGATCATTTTTGATATGCTCAAATCCTTGTTGATCGGGCTTCAATATGTTCAAGCCGCCGGAATAGGTTCCTATCCATACGTTGGATTTACTATCGATAAAAATATGCTTGACATGATTATTGCTCAGCGATTTAGCTTGGCTCTGTTGATGACTATAATTTCGGACTACCTTTTTTGAAGAATTCATATAGTCCAGCCCCCCGCCCTCGGTTCCTATCCAATAACCGCCCTTCTTATCTTGTACTATGCCGCTGACAACATTGTAGGAACGACTTGCCGGACGGCCATCCTTGCTGTAATGCTGAAAGACCGGCAGATCGCGATCATAAACGCTTATTCCTCCATAGTAAGTACCGATCCAGATAGAACCTCTCCGGTCTTGAAATATCGGCCGAATCGAATTATCAGCAAGCGAGTTGATATCATTTTCCTTTTTGAAATAATTCCTAAAGCCCCTGCCCTCCTCATAGTAGTTCAAGCCATTAATCGTACCTATCCAATAGCCGCCTCTTTTATCTTTAATGAGGCTGCGGACGTCGTTGCTGCTCAATGTTGCTCCCTCGCTGAATCCGCTTTTCGTAGTTAGATAGGTGAAAGACTTCGATACTTCATTGAAAACATTGATTCCTCCTTCTTTGGTGCCTATCCAGAATACGCCCGGCTTCATTTCATATACAAAGCGTACTTCGTCATTATTGAGCTGTCCCGCTTTGCGTTGAAAGCTATAGATTAGCTTATTAACACCAGTTTCGCCGCCCGCCGAGAACACATATAATCCGCCATTCGTACTTACCCAAAGCCTATTCTTTTGATCATGATACAACTGCTGTATATTACCCGCATTGTTGGGAAAGGACTGATCGCTGATATTTCTACCGTTGAAAGCTAATTGTACGCTGATGTCATGATCTTTGCCTTGTATTCTATATAATCCCTGATTACTACTGATCCAGATGTAGCCGTTTTTATCCTCGGTAATGGCATAAATCAGGGGTTCCACAGCGGGATTGCTGCCGATGGCGATACGTTTGAAATCGTCCGTATCTCTAAAATATAGATTGAGCCCTATTGCTGTGCCGACCCATAGTCGCTTTTTGGAGTCTTCAAAAAGACTGGTTATATAGCTATCCGAGAGCGACGTAGAATCTGATAAGGCGGTTCGATAAATTCTGAATTTACTAGCATCGTAAAGATTAAGTCCGTCGCGGGTGCCGATCCAAATAAAGTCCTGATGGTCTTGAAGCATGGAAAAGACAGTACTTTGTGATAATCCGTCCTTCGTAGACAAGTGGAAAAAACGAGCTTCCTGCGCATGCATTTGAGCAAACGACAGGGATAGCAAAGAACAAAAGAATACCAGGGAACACAGAATCCGTCTCATACTAGGCTTATTTGGTACAACATAATAGGAATTTTCGTGCGAATTTTCAAATTTACGTTTATCCTTAAACAAATAGTACCAACCCAATTGCTCGGGTTGGTACAGCTTTAACCTATTAAAACCATTAATCTATGTTAACAGTACGTTTGAACGCGGTAGAAAAAACATCAACTCGGAATTGCTCTTGAATATTATCAACGAGATTGATGGCCACGGAGCGGCGTCCAGTTGCTGCCGTGTTGTTTAATAATTTGATGTAAATCTTAGCTTGTGCTTTTTTGGCGCCTGGGAATACGATTTGATATTTGCCGGCAATGGGGCTAATCTTGTTGCCCGAAGCATCAACGACCTCGAAGTCTTTGCCCAATTCTGCCGGGTTATTGATCCCGTCTACACTGACTACATAGTGAGCAATAGCGTCGTAGTTACGCTCGAATTCGGAATAAAATTGCACAGGGAGTTCGAGCAAGGCGGTTTGCGAGCGTTTAACGGTTACTGCTGAGTTGTTGTTCGGCATATAAACCACATAGTAATGGTGCTCGTATTCCGGTAAACCCGGCAATACTTCTCTATCCTCTTTACAGGCAAATAAACTTGTTACTGCCATGACAAGCAGCAGGATTTGAGAAGCTCTATTTCTGATATGATTGATTTTCTTTTTCATGTTATTTCCAATTAGGGTTTTGAACTACTGCACCGCCACTCAATGAAATCTCATTCAATGGAACCGGATACAAATAATCTTTCGCAGGGTTAAATCTTCGCGTGCTTTTATCCTCAACAATCAAAATCTGGTCAGCATTCAAGTTTAAGTTCTTGATATCGGCTCCGACCCAATCCGTAGCATTATATTTTGCACCCAGAATATCTTGTGTCAATGCATTTTCTGCTAGTTTCCAACGAATCAAATCAGGATAACGGAAACCCTCAAGTGCTAATTCCACATTTCTTTCACGGCGGATCTCCTCAAGCATACTCAATTGATTGGCCGCTGCAAAGGCATTGGAAAGTTTCACGTTCATCCCAACTCTACTGCGCAATAAATTAATGCTCTTGTCTAAATCCTCGTCGGATATCGATCCATTCAGTTCGTATTTCGCCTCGGCAAAGGTTAATAACACTTCAGCATAGCGGATTAATATCCTATCGGTCGTTGCCGAACCTGAGGTTTGCCAATCTGGAATGTTGAATCCTTTTTTAGTCGCATACGCTGTTCGAGCTCCTAATGTTGTTGTTGGCACCCAAGGCCCCTTGTAAGCTTGCTCGCCATCGCGAAATACCGTCAAGCCTAGGCGTGGATCCCTGTTATCAAGAACCGCATTATAGCTAGGCTCTGCGCCTTCGGCAATGTAGAAGGCTGATCGTACAGGTTTTAATTCATTGCGCTCGTTATAAGCTGGGAGACCATCGGTATAGAGATACTGACGAATAAGATTACGGGTTACCGCCACACGACCGTTTTCTAAGTCGCGAGAGTAATTATGCGCTAAAATAACATTGGATGCATCGACCCCGTAGATTTTAACTAAGATATTCTCGCTGTTTCCTGGCCCCTCGCCTTCTTGATTGAACAGCTTGGCATAGTCCGAGAACAGTTGATGTCCCTGCCCCATGACGTAGGTGGCACCATCAACAGCTTGTTGTAAATGCGTCTGCGCATCAGATCCGCCATGGTATTTGGCAAATGTGCCTAGAAACAAACCGATACGTGCCTTTAATGCCTGTGCCGCGCTTTTGCTCACGCGTCCGTAGTCAGCCGCAGGGATAGATTTTGCGGTCGGCAACCAGTCTTTTGCATAGTCAAGATCTTCATAAAGCTGCTTTGCAATTTCAGCTTTTGGAGTTCTCGCCATGTTCAATTCTGGCGAATTGAAGTCTAATGTTTTCGTTAAGAACGGCACATCACCATAGCGCTGTACCAGTTGAAAATAGGCATAGGCTCTAAAGAACTTCGCCTCTGCGAAATATCTGTTCTTAATTTCCTCGGCTACGCCGGCTTTTTCGCCTTTGATCAAGATATTGTTTGCCGTAAATATCATCTCATAAGGCTGCGACCAATCCGAACTTGTGCTCGGAATGCTCCACGCTCCATTGCTGATTAAATTTACCGTTTGGTTGACATTGTCATCGCCACGGTTATCCAGGTCAAAGCCTTCCAGTTGTTGATATAGACGGTTAGCGGCAAATTTTAAATCAGATTCCGTGTTCCAGAACTCCTGATCGGAGAATGTGGTTTCCGGGAATCGGTCTAAGCTACAGCTGGCAGTCATACTTAAGGCTGCAGCAAGAGCAAAATTGGTTATAATAGTATTTAATGCTTTCATGTGACAAGAGATTAAAGGGTCAGATTAAGGCCAAAAGAAACGGTTCGGAAAAACGGATAGGTGGTCGCTCCAACATTGTTAGGAACCTCAGGATCGAAGACCTCCATCACTTTCGTTGTTTCCCATAGATCTTGTCCGGAGAAGAACACTCTCAGCTTACGGATCGCTTGTGTCTTTAATGGCAATGTATAACCCAATTGTACATTCTTCAAACGTAAATACGCCCCGTTCTGAATCCATTTATCCGACGGACGGTAGTTATGTGAACTTGTTTGATACATGCGTGGAAACGTTGCATCAGGATTCTCCGGCGACCAACGGTCCATATGTATGGTCCATGGCAAATCAGCAGTACCCAACATAGGCGACAATGTTTCTGTAGAGATCACAAATACACGTTTGGCAACCCCTTGCAACATCGCACTGAAATCAAATCCTTTGTATTGGAAGCCCAGATTGAATCCGTAGAAGTAACGTCCGTTGGAAGTACCATAATTCACTAAGTCGCCTGGACTATTTGGCGTACCTTCGCCTGCCGAAATAACACCATCGCCATTAACATCTAAGTATTTCACATCTCCGGCACCGGCATTGTTCGGGAAGAATGGCGTATTCACTTGTGCTTTATAAGCATCATATTCTTCTTTCGTTTGGAAATATCCATCTGTTTTGTATCCCCAAACGGTGTTCATTGGATAGCCTTCTAATAAATCGACAACGCCTTCATTGATGATGTTACGACCATCAAAACGTACCAGTTCATTTTGATTATCTGATAAATTAAATCCTAATGAATATCTAAAATCATTGATTTTGTCTTTCCACTTGATATCAAATTCCCATCCCCAGCTCTTTAATTCACCCACGTTGAAAAAAGGAACATCTATCCCGATAATAGACGGCAAGTTCAAGGCCGCTAGCATATTCTTATTGCGCTTTACATAGTAGTCTCCAGTGAAAGAAAGGCGATTCTTCAGGATAGCGAAGTCAATACCGATATTACTTTGTTGCACAACCTCCCAAGTCTTTTGTGGAGATGCTAATTGCTTTTGGAAGAGGTACTGCTCGCGCACATCGTTGAACACTAGAGAAGGGTTGTCACTAGCACTCTCGCGCAATCCTGAAGACAACAACGGGATATAATCGTACAGCCCTAAGGAAGCACCATTACCCAATTGTCCCCAAGATGCTCTAACCTTTAACAGGTCAAAGAAAGTTTGATCTTTCATGAACTCTTCCTGATCCAACCGCCATGCTGCCGAGAACGATGGAAACAGTTCCCAGCGGTTTTCTGGTGCTAATCGCGAACTACCGTCATATCTGAAAGATGCTTCTAATAGATAGCGTTCTTTGTAGTTGTAGTTCAAACGACCGAAGTAAGACCCCATCGCCCATGTTTGAATATCATCACCATTGGTTTTTGTCGCCGAATTACCATAGTTTAAGCTGTAGAAATCGTTGGTGATTAAAGACTGTGCGCCTGCTACTAATTCATCCTTGCGGTATTCTTCGAAGGAAGTACCAGCAAGCAAGGTAAAGTTATGATCCTCAGCAACCTTAAAGTTATAGGTAGCTACCGCTTGCAGGTTGTTCAGGAAACCTCTGTTTTTAGCCCGCTCCGTAGAGTTCGGATCGTTTACTTTCGATCGGATGGTGTTTGTTGAGCGTCCGTACCAAATAATCGTACGACGATCGCGCTGCATATTATAGTAATCTTGATTTCTAGAACCCGTGATATCGATCGTCAACCCCTCTACAATATTCTTGATCTTTAAATTGGCTCTACCTGTAAAGGATTCATAAAGACGTCTGTAGAGACCACCGTTTTGCTGGATGTCTATAGGGTTGATCTGTAAGTCACCATTGAAAGGCTGTCCTGTGATATCTTCTGCCGGAACATAAAGGCTCTGGCGTGTTCTACTTCTGTACATTCTGTTGATGATTTGCTGCGTTCCGTAAGCATTCTGATTCACTTCAGATCCTACATAATTTGCTGCGATATCTAACTGTACATATTTATTTACTTCCGCAGATAGGTTCGTTCGAAGGGTGTAACGTGAGTTATCGTCTGGACCATAGCGTAAAACGCCGCTACGATTGTAATAGCCTCCGGAAACATTATATGTTACCTTCTCGCCACCTCCGCCTAAGGAAAGGTTGTGATTATGCATGTCGCTGTACTTATTCATCCCCTCCTTAATCCAGTTATTGTTGCCGAAATATTCCCAGCGATCCTGGGTTGGGTTAGGTCTGTAAGAAAAGTTCGGATTCATTAACCATTCGCGTTGTTCTTCGCTGAACTCTGGATTTCCGGTCGCATTTAAGCGCGCTTCGTCGATCAATAATTGCTCATCCCAAGAGTTTAAACGTTCAGGACGACGGGCAGCGATATTAACACCGTAGTAATTGTTGTAATTCACCACCGGCTTACCTGCTTTACCCTTCTTCGTCGTGACTAAGATGACACCTCCTGCAGCTCTTGCCCCATAGATTGCCGACGCTGATGCATCCTTAAGAACCGATATAGACTCTACGTCATCAGGATTGATCAGGTTGAGGTCCATTTCGATACCGTCTACTAACACCAAGGCTGACATACTATTCGCAGAGCTAAAGCCACGAACGCGAATACCGCTGCCTTCATCACCAGGGTTACCGCTACTTCGCGTTACTGCGACTCCCGGCAAAACACCCTGTAAGGCAGACGTAAGGTTTACATTCGGCCGGTCGACAAGCTCTTCACCTGCTACTTGGCTTACCGCACCGCTTAGATTAACTTTCTTTTGCGTGCCATAGCCGACCACCACAACCTCATCGAGGTTCTCTTGATTTTCAACTAAAACAACATTGATGGTCGATTGTGTTCCGACAGTAACCTCCTGCGTTTGATAACCAAGGAGTCTAAATTGCAGAACAGCCGCATTCGAGGCTTGCAAACGAAACTCCCCAGCTTCATTTGTTGAAGTCCCTTGTTGACTGTTTTTAATGGATACACTGACATTGGCAGCAGCAGTTCCGTCTTGCAGACGTACCACTCCTTGAATAGTTCGTAAAGCTTGCGCATATGATAATTGAACAAGAAAAATAAGTCCAATTATGATACAGCAGCTCCTACTGAGGTGGATGCATGATCTCATCATAACTGATAGGTTTTAATTTGGATAAAATAAGTGCCCGAGCAGACCCGGGTTAGACAAATGTCTTGATTGGTTAATATTTATAAGGGGTAGAAATTGCTCAAATAGGGGTAGAAATTGCTTTATTTGCAATTCTACCCCTATTTTTAGAGAATCCAGATTAATGGATGCCTCATCGGCGAATTTCTGCGTACTTCTAATTCAGTATAATCTAACGGCAGCTTCAACCAAGTATTCAACAGGTCTTCGCGTTGAAAGTCTAATGCGCCGAACA
The DNA here is from genome assembly GCF_002455685.1 of Sphingobacterium sp. UBA6645. NCBI lineage: Bacteria > Pseudomonadati > Bacteroidota > Sphingobacteriia > Sphingobacteriales > Sphingobacteriaceae > Sphingobacterium > Sphingobacterium sp. UBA6645. Next base: position 12,178 of record NZ_DKLH01000018.1, on the reverse strand, counting down.
GCAAAAAAGGATGGGCAATTGGCCAATTATCCCAATACATTACATCCTTTTCATAAGGCCATTTCGTCTTGTCTACCACATATGGAAACATGAAATCAATGCCCTTTTCTAAATTCTTCCCATCTACGGTAATTGTAGCTGCCTGCGGATTATGCTTCTGCAGAATACGCGTAATACCCGCGAAGATATCTAAGTTGAAAAGTGAATATCCATATGGCTTTGTTCTCTCGATCTCCAATGGAAAACTGCCGTTGTTAGCCATCTGATTGGGTAATATAACCTGCTGATAGCGTTGAACGCAGGAGTATAGCATAGCCTGATTATTTGTATAGCGAGCGAATGCTGCTGCTTGCAATAACCAACAGGAAGCGTGATTGTTCTTAGTAGCCTTTTCCTCCAGACCATAGGGATGAGTATTCATCCAGTTTAAATAAGAAGCAAACCATTCTTCAATCGCTTTTCCGTCTTTCTCATTGAGCTTACCAGCAGTTTTTAAATGCTCTAGCGAGCGCGCTACTTCGACAAAATGTATTCCATCAATTAAACCGATACCTCTTCCGGATGCTATTCCTTTGATGGCTTGCGCATAATTCATCGAAGGGTTCATACGTGTATTTTTATCGACGAACCAAGCCTTTGCATGTTCTATTGCTCGATTCGCATAGCGATCATCCTTCGTTAGTAACCATCCGGACACCAGATCGCTCATAATATCACCATATCGCATCACAAGCTCCCGATGAGCAACAAAGTTATCGGGATTGCTCATGCCATCTTTACGGATATAAGGACCATCCTTATCCTCTGGATTTGGCCACCAATAGTCTCCTTCCGAATAGAAGTCATTCTTCGTCCCTAAACTACGCTCGCTAGTAGCCGAAGTAATCGTCCTGATAGGCTCCTCTACGGCTTTATCCGCTGCCGCTAAAACCTCTGGACGGAGTTTATTAACGACAGTAGTCGTCAAATCTCTATCTTCACCAGTAATATTGATTAGTGTAGATTTGATATAATCGCCTTTCACCGAAACGACAGCATGTTTTCCAGTTCGCACAAAACGGATAAGCGCACGACCGTTATAGGCCTGTAATCTACTGCTCCCGTCCGATGTACCCTGGTTGACGATAAGATATCCATCGCCTGCGGATGCAAACTCCAAATAATCCCGACTATCTAATACTGGAACTCCTTTTGCATCGAGAAACTTAGCTTCCAAAAGTACTGTATCGCCTTTATTCTCAATGGCATTCAAGCTTATGCTCGCTGGTTTACCCCATTTCTCGGTTTGGTAATCTTGAATTAGCTCATCCGATATCACTACTTTCCCTTTCTTCGCAATCGCCTTCAGTTCATTCTTCCCTTTTACAAACTTCACCATCCAACGAAGTCCAGCTGCAGGGAAGTCCTGCGAATCACGCTTTTTCTTTCCGAGGCTTTTACCATTGTGAAAAAGCTCTACTTCTTCTGCGTTCGAGTACACTTTAACCATTCTTTCCTGCCCTTCATCACCCCATCGTGTTGGCCAGCTATGACCATAGATACGAACCATAGGCTCTTCGGTCCAATAGGATTGGAAAACATAGTATGATTCCTTCTTGTTCAAGTTTCTTTCAACAACCCCCTTTTGATTCATATAAGGCACCGGGTTCTCGGGGCGAACCGGCGTCGTGAAATCCTTAAAAGGCCAGTATGCAGTACCGGTTAACCAAGGCATGGTTTCTTGTTCTTTCAGGTGCCAATCAATTAGATTTACGATGTAGCTCTCACTCCAATCGCCATCTTTTGATACTCTCGCCGGCCCACCGAAAAGCGACGCATCACCTGCGCGCTCATCTGCCGAAGTACTGCGCATCACTTCCGAAAGCCCCTCATCAGGTGTCTCTGAATGTCTTCGAGCATGACTATCCCCACCCCATTCTACATGCAGGAAGTGATTGACCCGCTCAAATTCCGTTCTACTGGCTGTCTTATAATCTGTATATACCCCACGATACCATCCCGCCCAAATAGAAGGCGAATAGACATCTACAATATCCTTACAGAAATCACAACGGCGAATCGCTGTCTTTCTAGAGTCATCAAGTTTATGAGATAGCTGGTGCAACTCAGTCATGAAGGTTCTTATCTTCTGATGGTCGAACTCATTAAAGTCGCCAGGCCAATCATTCTCATTTCCAAGTCCCCAAATAATAATGGACGGATGGTTATAATGTTGCTCAATCATATTAGTGAGCATCCGGCGAGCTTGCTCCTGATATACAGGGCCGCCCAATCCGCCTCGACACCATGGAATCTCCTCCCAAACCAATATTCCTAGTTGGTCGCAAGCTTCCAAAACTATCCTCGACTGCTGGTAATGCCCTAATCGAATGAAGTTGACCCCCATGTCCTTCATCATTCGCATCTCTTGCCAGATCTGCTCCTCTGTCATCGCTTGCCCAACACCCGCATGGTCCTCATGTCGATGCGTACCACGCAGCAACAGGCGTTCGCCATTCAGATGAAATGGACCCGATGCAACAAATTCAAAAGAACGGAAACCGATATGCTCCTTTAAAATAGCTGTATCCTTTCCTACGATCGCCGAGATCTCCACACGATATAGATTCGGCTGGTTGGGACTCCATAAGCTAGGATTGGATACAGCAAGAGGTTCAAGATTGAAATTACCATCATTCGAAATCGAAACAGATTGTTTCTTAGTTATGATTTGCTTCCCTTTAGGATCGAAAATCTTTGTTTGCAATAAAGCTTCCTTTACGCCTTTAGGATTCCAAAAACGACCTTTGAGAGTCACCTTAGCTCCTTTTAAATTAGGCTGAAGATTGATTTCTGAGAAAATATGTTGTACCGAAAGCTTAGGTGCATATACCAAATCGACATAACGATACAACCCTCCAAACAGCGTAAAATCCGAAAGATCTGAAGGAATCATCTCCAAATCTCTGGAGTTTTCTGTTCTAATCAATACAGGCACTTTTCCATTAAAGCGCTTCGCGTCTTCCGAGGCTCTAAACTTCGCTACTACATCCGTAATATCCGCATACCACTCATCATAGCCACCGACATGTTCTGTCACTAATTGATCATAGACATAGACCTTGGTCTTCTGACCCGCTCCTTCAAAGTGCAAAATAACACGTCCGTCGGAATAAGGGTTATTTATTGATAGGTTGGTTCTGTACCATGCCGGACCCTGATAATAATTCTCATGCGGATCCACGGCATCCGAAGCATTGTAGGTATGTGGCAACTGCACCTTGGACCATATCGGAACAGACTCAGGCGCTCCGGCAGGAACAGGACGAATCCCCTCCCATATCCCCCCAAGATCAGAGCGCAGAAACTCCCAATCATTGATGAGCCGCTGACTAGTTTGAGCCTGCAGATTCCCAATAATTGAAAGCCCGATAAAAAGAATAAACGATAGATAAGTTTTTCTCAGCATAACAAATAGGTTCTAAATCAGTAGAACGAAGATGCATGCAGAACGGAATTTTGAGGTGTTGATATCGGTTTAAAAGGGGGAGTATTTGTTCAAAAGATGCTTCAAAGGGGGATTAACAACTTAAGACAGACCCTTTCAGAAAAAATTAAAGAGAGATCCCTTTACTATAAGAACTCTCTCTTGATCTATTTATTTTAAGTTTACTTTCCTGAGGAATCTTATGCGTGGGCTTTTTCTTTCTTGCCAAACAAAGCTTTTCCTACAGTCACCAATCCTAAAGCTAATAACCCACCAACAATCGCAGCAGCAATTGATTTAACAATACCCGGTAGGCTTGGTAACATATGGTGTAGATAGTCGATATTATGGACGAAAATATCTCCTGATACCATCAATAATGCAATCGTTCCGATTACGCCTAAGGATTTTATAACCCATGGTAATAATTTCACTAGCGCATGCCCAAACTTAGCGGCAAATCCCTTATCGTTGGAACGCTTGATCAGGCTATATCCCATATCGTCCATGCGGACAATCAGCGCCACAATCCCGTAGACACCAACCGTAGCGATAATAGCTACTACAGAAACCGTTAGAATCTGAATCGCCAAAGATTGCTCTAGCACGGTTCCAAGGGCGATGATTACAATCTCCACCGATAAGATAAAATCGGTTGTGATAGCAGACTTTATCTTCGCATTCTCCGCAATCTCCCCCTGCTCTACATCCTTTTGAATAACCTCATGGCCTTCTTTCTTACGATGGAACAGGTAGTGCACTATCTTTTCTACCCCCTCATAAGCCAAGTAAAAACCACCGAGGATCAAGATATACTTGATCGCAATTGGAAATATTGCATTCAGGATCAATGCAATCGGCACAATGATCAGTTTATTGATAAATGAGCCCTTGGTAATTGCCCATAGCACCGGAATCTCACGGGTCGCTAAAAATCCAGTAGCTTTTTCTGCATTAACGGCTAAATCGTCTCCTAAAATACCTGCAGTCTTACGTGTTGCCAACTTACTGGCTACCGCCACGTCGTCCATTAATGCAGCGATATCATCCAATACCGCAAATATGCCTGATGCCATAGTTATTAATTATCTTTTACTTTTCTAAAATAGAATTAATTTAGAAATGTTTGAAAAAACTTTCATGTTTTCCTTGAATCATCAACAGAAATGGAAGTTCTTGAAGACCTGTGAATACAGACAATTTCAGACAAAAAATAACAAAGGACGATATTAAACTAGTTCTACCTGCTTACTTATACCCTATTCTACTTCCTGCACTTTGCTTTTCCGGAACTCTTTCATGGATGCAGGCTCTTTACTTTCTAATTCCGCGAAGTCCACAACACCTGTCTCTTTTGCCCAATTCGCATAAGCCTGTGCCAGTCGAGACACGACTTCCTCATTCTTACCCGCAATATTTCTCGTCTCCGTCGGGTCGCTCTCCAAATCATATAATTCCCAGGTTTGCGACGGCCAAGTCGAAACCAACTTCCACTTCCCTACCCTCGCTGCTCTATTTCCGGCACGCTCCCAGAACAAACCTTCTTTTCGAAGCACCTGCTGGCTTTTGCTGGTAAGTAGTGGTAATAAACTTTTGCCTGCGAGCGCATTAACCTTCGTCGCCCTATAAGCTTCCGGATACTTTGCATTCGCCAATTCATAGAACGTAGGAGCCAAGTCAATTATATGTCCCGTACCTTGTTTAATTTCTCCCTGCTGAATTCTTCCAGGGAACCAAGCGATGAACGGTGTATTGATTCCCCCTTCATACATGTCGTCTTTAAAAGCCTTAAACGGAGTGTTGCTTGCATATGACCAATTCTTACTCTGCGACTCATAGGAAGTGACTGTCCCAATGGCGCCCTTATTCCTATCAGATCCATGATGCCAGCGAACCAAATCCTCTGCAGGAGCACCGTTATCAGAAAGGAAGACGATTAGCGTATTATCTAGCTGTCCATTCTTTGCCAAGCGGTCTAACAGCTCTCCGATACTTTGATCCAAACGATAGACCATTGCAGCGAATATTTCCATTTTCTTCGCCCAACCGGCCCTTTGTTCAGCAGTCAATTTTTCCCAATCGTAGATGTCGCGATCAGCGGCTGATGGAGTCAGTCCCGTCGGGATCAAGCCGATTTCACGCTGTCTTTTTAATCTTTGCTCCCGAAGGACAGACCATCCCATATCATACTTACCTTCAAAACGAGCTATATCCTCTTTTGGAGCAACCAAAGGCCAGTGTGGAGCCGTATGTGCTAGATACAAAAAGAAAGGCTCTTGTCGACTCTTAATGCTATCCAAAAAACCTATCGCATTCCGCGTAATCAAGTTGGTCGAAAATGTGGCTTGAGTCGGATAGCCTTCCGCATCTGTTTCAGGTGTTCGTAGCCCCGGTGCTCCGGAATTTGCATTCTTATCATCGCGAGGATAGACATAGTCAAATCCTCTTTCCCAAGGATAACTTTGCCCCTTCCCCGACACATGCCACTTACCGGAAGTTAGCGTGATGTAGCCATTTTCTTTAAGCACCTCCGCAATCGTCAAGGACTCCTTGTTCAGATAACCCTGATATGCAGGAATTCCCAGATCATTAGAAAAGTAACCGACCCCGGCTTTATGTTGATACTGCCCAGTCAGCAGCGATGCTCTCGTGGGTGCACAGATGGAGTTGTTATAAAACTCGCGAAGGCGCAGCCCCTCCTTCGCTAGACGGTCTAAATTAGGGGTTGGGATTTCCGACCCATATGATCCCAAGTCCGAATAGCCCAAATCATCTGCTAGAATTAAAATAATATTTGGTCTTTTATCTTGCGCCCATACCGATAGCGAAAGAAGAAGCAATACTGTGTTTAGGAAAATGTTCTTTCTGTTCATAATGTTAATGATTAATCCAATCTGGATGTTGTTTTAGATTAGGGTTAAGGTTCAATTCTCGCTGAGGAGTAGGAAAATGCAGATGTCTTGCGGAGGCATTATTCTTGCCGGCGGCTTTCAACTTCGCTACATAATAGTCCGCACCACGCCTCACCAAGTCAAACCATCGCTGATACTCATATACCAGTTCTTTCCGTCTTTCTTCAAACACTGCTTCCCGAAAAGCATCTTTACTAGTGCTGCTTGTCAATAAAGTAGTCTTCGCCCGCTGCCGTACTGCATTCAACGCCTCTTTTGCAGCAGCTGTAGGTCCATTTAACTCATTTTCCGCTTCCGCAAAGATCAATAGCACCTCTGCGTACCGAATAATTAGTAAGTTTTTAGACGATTGGCTTTGATTACCGACCACCGCATCGTCATAATATTTATTGAACTGCGGCGTAGGCAGTGCATAATACTTACCGTCGACAGGTGATACTTTCCCGAGCGTAAAAGTCACAGCAAGGCGGGCGTCGGTTTTCTCGTACGCTTCATACAAGCCACCCTGCACATGTAAGGCATCCGCATAGTCCCCATTGATGCCAGGAATATCAGCAGGTGCTGAACGTCCCGCTAAGGCATTGCCCTGATAGCCTACATTCCCCTTAAATTGCGCCGAGAAAATATGCTCCTTTCCATTCTTCTTCTCCACGTTGAACACATCGGCAAACTCCTCAAATAGCTCATAGCCCTCCTGCTCGATGACCTCCGCTGCCTTAGCTTTCGCTTTCGCATAATCTTTCTGCGTCAGGTAAACCTTAGCCAACAAGCTCTTTGCTGCTCCGGAACTCGCCCGTCCTCTGTCCATATCGCCATATGCTTTGTAATTAGGCAAAGCCTCTGCAGCCTGCAAATCGGCAATAATCTGTAAGTAAACCTGCTCCTCTGTACTTTTCGCCACCTGCAGTTCCTCCTTGCTCAGGTTTGCAATCGGCTGCAGTTGCAATGGCACGTCGCCAAACCAACGCACTAAATTGAAGTAATGCAAAGCGCGCAAAAACCTCGCTTCTAATATCAGACGCTTCTGTATCGTGGCGTCGATCTTATCGGCTGGAATCTTTTCTATAGCAACGATATTCAGGTTAGAAGCATTGATAGCATCATAGCTCTGCTTCCATAATTGCTCCATGCGGTCATTCGACGCGTCGTGCGTTAAATTACTGATCGCGCGAACATGGGCATTCCGCGCACGCGGTCCCGCCTCATAGTCATCCGTCGCCATCTCCACACCAATCTGGAATAAACCATTATACAGGGACTGTCCAGTTTCGTATAGTTTTCTATAAGTTCCGGTAACCGCAGCGACAGCTTGCGCCTCATCGAGGTAGAACTGCTCATTCACGAGGATAGCACGGGGCTGCTCGTCTAACTTCGAACAAGCGGTTGCCAGCAGCGAGATCAATAGGACAATAGGTAGATATCTTTTTCTCATGACAGGATATTAAAAGGTTAATGAAAGGCCCAGCGACAAGGTCTTCGCTACAGGATAGATGCCAGCGTCGGTTCCGATCTGCACATTGCTGCCCGATGTTACTTCCGGGTCAAAGCCGCGATAGTTTGTCAAGGTCAGTAGGTTTTGTCCGATAAAGTAAACTTCCGCCTGATTAAGGTGGGCTGAGCTTAACCAAGTTTTAGGCAGGGAATAAGCAAAACGTAGGTTCGCTAAACGAACGAATGTTCCAGACTCGACAAACCGGTCTGAAAAGATCGGTGCCGGATCAAGCTTTGCCCGAGGATAAACCTGCGTAGGGTTTTCTGGAGTCCAGCGATCTAAAGCATCTATCGACGCATTTTGCTGCCCAGTAAACATCTCGAGGTTCTGGCGATTTATATTAAGAATCTGGTTACCGACAGTGCCTTGTATCAGGAAACTCAAATCGAAACCTTGATAAGATAAGTTATTGCTGAAGCCGAAGATAAAATCGGGTTGCGCATTTCCAATGATCGTGCGGTCGTTTGCTGTCGAGAACTTACCATCGCCATCTATATCTTTATATAATCGATCTCCAGCTTTCGGATTTGGATTCCCCGTATAAACACCTTTAGTGGCTTCCTCTCCCAACTGCAAGATACCGTCTGTCACCGTGCCATAGAATGTTCCCAATGGTTCTCCGACAGCAATCAGGTAATTACCGTTGATGTACCGGTCCGAACCATCTCCAATCGATAAGACCCTGTTCCGGTTAAAGGAGATATTGAAATCCGAATCCCAATTAAATGCACCCTGCACATTCTTGGTCTTGATGCTCAGTTCCACGCCTTTATTGCTCACCGAGCCGAAATTCTGCAAAGAAGTTGCATAGCCCGATGTCCAAGGAATTTCCACGCTCAGCAACAAATCTTTAGTACGCTTGTAATAGTAATCGGCCGATATTTGTATTCGATTCTGCAGGAAGGCCAAATCGATGCCCGCGTCATATTGATAAGTCGTCTCCCAACCTAGCTCAGCGTTCGGCACACGTTGCGATGCAAATCCTGTCTGCACGGCATTTCCGAAATAATAGTTCAACGCATAAAGTGTGGCGAGGGACTGATACTGGCCGATTTCCTGATTTCCTGTTGCCCCGAAACTGGCGCGTACTTTCAAATCATTGATCGTCGGCAGTAGGCCTGTAAAGAAGTCCTCTTTACTCGCTCTCCATGAAAACGCTAAGGATGGAAAATTACCCCATTTGTTAGCACTTCCAAAACGCGAACTACCGTCACGGCGGATGCTCGCCGAAACATAATATTTATTCGCATAATTATAATTAATGCGACTCAACAGCGAGTGTAATACCCAATCGTAAGCATCGGAGTTAGGACGGATTAAGACCGACCCGCTCTGCAGACTGTTATAAAGAAGTTCATCTGTTACGAAGCTTGAGGCCCCTGCATTGAACAAGCTTGTACTGCTTTCCTGCTGCGTAAAACCGAGCAGCACGTTGAGGTCATGTTGCCCGAAGCTTTTGCTGTAGGTTAGCGTATTCTCATTTAACCAGGCTTGATTTTCGAGGTTTCCCAAGTTGGCTGTCCCTCTGCTTCCTGAGCCCTCATAAATATACGATGGCAGGTAATACTTATCATTTCTATTGCTCAGGTCAACGCCAAATAACACTTTAGCAGACAAACCTTTTAACAATTCGTATTGCGCATATGCGGTTCCCAGAACACGTAGGTTATTAGATTCGTTGACCGTCTCCAATAGTGTCGCGATAGGATTTGCAAAAATATTCTCGAATGGATTACGCAGGGTATATGAACCATCCGCCTCATAGATTGTAGCCGTAGGCGGCATAATCAATAAGGAATTGATAATACCCGTCGGAGCAATCTGCGAATTAGTTTTATTAATCGTTAGATTGGCGGAAACATCCAACCGCTCGAATGGCTTTGCGTGTAGATTCGAACGAAAACCCAATCGACGGAAGTCAGTGTTGACCACAACACCTTCCTGATTCAGATAATTTGCACCTAAATAATACTGAATTCTTTCAGCTCCGCCCGTCAGTGATAGCTGATGATTTTGCACCTCGCCCACGCGGAAAGCTTCGTTCTGCCAATTTGTACCTTCGCCTAGGTGGCTAATTTGTTCCTCCGACAAGTATTGGTATTTCCCTTTGCTAGGGTTGGTATCATACAGGGTTTCATTCCGTAATCGAGCGAAGGATTGCGCATCTAAGGCGTCGATTTGTTTGACAACAGATTGCCAACCCTTGCTGCCATCGTAGTTGAGTTGTACGCGCCCCGCACGTCCCTTCTTGGTACTGATGATGACCACCCCGTTCGCGCCGCGCGATCCATAGATTGCGGTCGCTGCAGCATCCTTCAAAACTTCAATGCTTTCAATATCGTTAGGGTTGATGCTCGCTAAGGGGTTGATCGGAGTCCCGCTGTTAACACCGGTGCTTTCCGACTGATTGTAAACTGGAAAGCCATCGATTACATAGAGCGGTTCATTGCCTCCTTGAATGGATGCGCCGCCCCGAACCCGAATACTTACGCCGGCTCCGGGCTGCCCGGAAGTTTGTGTTACTTGTACGCCTGAGACAGCACCTTTCAACGACTGGTCGACAGAGCTTACCTTCTGTTTCAAGAAGCTTTCCGGAACCGAGCCAACTGCTCCCGTCAGATCACGGCGTCGCTGCGTGCCATACCCTACAACGACCACCTCATCCAGATCTTCCGAAGACGGACTTAACAGGATTGCTGTTGGCGATACGTCGACTACTAAATTCTTTGTCTTATATCCGAGAAAGCTTAGTTTGATCGTAAAAGGCAATTTTTGTCCGGTAACAAATTGAAAGCGACCATCCTGATCGGTTTTTACCGCATGTGTTACGGCATCGAGCTGTATCGTGACCCCTTCTATAGGCTGTTGGGTCAGTGAATCAAGAACAACACCTTCTAAAGATGCGTTGATGATAGGTTTGGGTTTATCCTGAGCATACAGCGTGCTGTTGAACAAGCTGAACGCCCATAGCAATAAACTGAAATAGCGAAGTACTCCAATATTTTTCATATGTTTGCTTTAGTTTAATAGTGAATACTTACAAGTGCCAACGCCAATTGAAAACTTGTTTCATTATTGAATTCGAGGGAAGCTTTGCTTCCCTTTTTTTCTTTTTAGGGAAATGAACTAAAGACACATTCGCATACCAAAATGCGCAGAAAGATGAGATAATTTGAAAGGAAAAAGTGCTTGTTTAGATAGATTTCTTTTCATCGAGAATGATTTAGTTTAATGAATAACTTACTTGCTGTTACCAACGCCAATTGAATAACTTTTGACAAATATAATAGGAATAGAAAATAAAGTCTACTATTTTAGTAGATTATTTTTAAAATACAATGTATGTGATTGATTTACAGCATTATAAAATACATTCACAGAGAAATAACCAAGAAGATCCATAGGTAAGCAGTTATATAAAAGTTTCCGAATTGGAAACTTTTACTTATTTTTATATCGCGTTATGATTATCCTGAAATTGGAACTTCTTAGAGAATTTAGCTATGTGGTATTTACTAGAAAATGATAACGATTATCAGGAAGCCCTTAAACGATTTAAAGAGATCAAATATTCAAAGCGCGGTACGGTGGAACATAAAGAAAAGATGCTTTTGGTTACCTTGATTTCAAATTATGAGGTCAAAAAATACCCGGTTACGGAAATTGACCCTATTGAGATGATTAAAATTCGAATGAAAGAATTTGGATATTCTGCATCTCAACTAGGAAACAAAAGCACCGTTAGCAAGATCCTGAATTATAAACGACCACTCACCTTGTCTATGATACGGCATCTCTCGAAATTATTAAAAATCCCCTCTGACTTCTTGATCCAAGAATATCAATTAAAGCCTTAATAGTATAACATACTTTTCTAGCTATCTTTTCTATTTGTAGTTTTGAACCTTCGTATAAACAAGACGGGAATTTTGTCTTGAACTAAGGAAGGAAGGGCTAAGGGAATATGTGTATTGTTTTGATTCAGGAAAGGAAGGATAAAAAGATGAACAGGATCCTGCCAATCCTTACATCCTTCCTTTGGTTCAGACGAACTTCCTTTTCTAAACAATACTACCCTGCCCATCCTTACATCCTTCCTTTCCTGGTTCAAGACAACTTTCCCTTGACAAACAATCTAAACACCTTCGTCAGACCTCTACCAAACTTCAGCCTATTATAACCCCTATCAAACCCAATTCGGAGCGGCTTTGATTTGGGTTATAAAGGGGAGTGAAAGGGGTCTGAAAGGGTTCTAAGCAGATTGAGGCTTGACGGATTGACGAGGCAAAATCGAGTAGGAAGATAGGG
>NZ_DKLH01000004.1:0-33776 GCF_002455685.1 Sphingobacterium sp. UBA6645 | reverse complement strand
GAAAGATGACGGGCTTTTTTGGTATTTAGACTGTTAGATATTAGAGCTGGGCGTCGATAGGGCGCTTTTTTTGTGGGTTGTTTTTCTTGGAAGGGGAGGGTCAGTAAGTAAGGATGATTTTTTTGTTTGTCTTGAACCAGGAAAGGGTTATTAAGGAAAGATAATCTTGTGATTTTTTGATGTTTGTCTTGAACCAGGAAAGGAAGGATTAGAGGAGTGGCAGGATCATGCTAATCTTTTAATCCTTCCTTTCCTGGTTCAGAAAGCATGTCTAACGTCTTATGTCTAATATCTATTATCTAATAGGAATTTCTAATCGCTATTTTCCCCTTATACTAAATTATCCAATTCTTTACCTATTCTGACTATTTCGTCCAATTAAGGGCTGATTTTTAATGATTGAGGTATATTTTCAATATATTGTATTCTGATTGAATTGGATATTTTTTGATATAGTAAAAGCCATTTTGCGACGGCGACAACTCTAGTTGTTAATCCTACGTATTGACTGGAAGATGCTTTTTCTTCATATCTATTAAACCTATATTGCTCTTTATGAAAAACCTATTGTTCCTTCTAGTATTGTTTATTTGTGTGGCTGAAACTAATGCCCAACGCCTCCCTCTTGCAGATAGCGCATTTGTTACCAAGCATCAAATCACTGCAAACGGGCAGAAATTTCCTTATTCCGCAAAAACGGGTACACAGCCTGTATGGGATGCCAATGGGAAAGTATTAGCCACTGTTCATTATACCTACTATACCCGTGATGACATCAGGAATAAAAGCAAACGTCCGTTAGTTATTTCGTTTAATGGCGGCCCGGGGTCGGGATCGGTATGGATGCATTTAGCATATACAGGTCCACGTTTGCTCAATATTGATGATGAGGGATACCCATTGCAGCCATACGGTGTAAAAGAAAATCCATATACTATTCTTGATGTTGCTGATATCGTGTATGTTGATCCTATCAATACTGGCTATTCCCGCATCCTAGATGAAAAGGCAGACCGTTCCTTATTTTTCGGAGTTAATGCTGACATCAAATACCTCGCTGAATGGATCAATACCTTTGTGACACGCAATAACCGTTGGGCATCCCCTAAATACCTGATTGGAGAAAGCTACGGTACTACTCGTGTCTCTGGATTAGCTTTAGAGTTGCAAAATGCACAATGGATGTATTTAAATGGTGTTATCTTGGTTTCACCAACAGACCTAGGCCTAAAGCGCGAAGGCGCTGTTGCTAAAGCCAATGTATGGCCTTATTACACCGCCGCAGCATGGTTCCATAAGCGCCTTACTCCGGATCTTCAAAACAGAGACTTGGAAGAGTTATTACCCGAAGTAGAGAAGTTTACACTCGATGAATTATTGCCTGCAATAGCAAGAGGCTCTAGTTTATCTGCGAACGATAAAAGTGCTTTAGTTAAGAAAATGGCGAGATACTCCGGGCTTTCCGAAACCATTATCGCTCAGAACAATTTGGATATCCCTACATCCTTGTTTTGGAAAGAATTAATGCGGGATAAGGGACAAACAATAGGCCGATTAGACTCTCGATATTTAGGATTAGATCTACGTGATGGAGGCGAACGTCCCGACTATAATGCGGAGTTGACATCCTGGCTACATTCCTTTACGCCAGCCATAAATTACTATTACGCTAATGAGTTAAAGTATATCAGCGATGTTAAGTACAATATGTTCGGACCTGTACATCCTTGGGATCGTAGTAACGATAATACAGGCTTGAACTTACGACAAGCGATGGCAGCAAATCCATATCTTCATTTGATGGTGCAATCAGGATACTATGATGGTGCTACGGATTACTTCAATGCGAAATATAATATGTGGCAGATGGATCCTTCGGGAAAGCTTTCCGACCGTATGAGCTTCGTAGGCTATCGTAGCGGCCACATGATGTATCTTCGAAAAGAAGACCTGATTAAAGCGAATGAAGATATTCGCCAATTTATTAAAAAGTCGCTCCCAGCTGCAGATAAGGCTGCAAAATACTAGATATTATATAACTACCAGCCCCTTATGGGGCTGGTTATTTTAATTTATATGATGCGTTATCAATATATTCTACTGTCCTTTTTCCTTCTCATCGGACATGCATATGCCCAAGACCTGCTCAATGATCATAAAGCTGTTTTGGAATTGCTTAAACAGGAAAAAGATAAAGCGGTTAAATCATTGAAAGGAAGCTCTAAAGCATCCTTTAATGATTTAAACAAGCTTTTAGATTTAGGAGAACGGAAGTTGGTTAGTACTCACCTAAACAACAAGAGCAGCTTATCCAAGGTTGAAACAACCCTACTGCTAGCAAAATATCACTGGCTCAATAATGACTTCGCGGCCTGCGAAAAAGCCGTGAAATCGCTTTCTAAGAAAGAGCAACAAGATTATCGGGTACAGCGAACTTTCGCACTCTTGGAAATCGAAGCTTGGGATTTAGAACAAGCCGAGAAGCAAAGTTTAAGCCTCCTGAAAAGCCATCCTGAAGATGTTGAAACCAAGTTGATCCTTGGTCGCGCTTATATGCTACAAAAGAAATATAAGGAAGCGCTAGCTTTAGCGGATGACATGATCGCTAAACAGCCGAAAGATGCCTCAGGATATTTCTTGAAGGCTGATGTATTCTTCTGGGATCAAAACCCTGAAGAGGCTGAGAAGGTACTTGTGCAGGGGCTAGCATTAAACCCTTTAAACGCTGATGCCCGTTTCTATTATGGCTACGCTATTTGGCGTCGTATCGATGCTCGACAGCTGAACGCGATGGTCGCTCAATGGGACATCGCATTAGCGATCAACCCGCTTCATTTTCAAACACATTGGCATCTAGGTAATGGACATACCAATCTAACCTTTGCGGACTATGTTGATGCCGAAGAAAAAGACATACGTGCGGCCTTAACGGCTGCTGATGAGGACTTCACAGCAAATAGAATTGATCAAGCCTTACAGACCATAAATAAAGTAAAAGAAGACTATCCGACCTCGGTTCTACCTGAAATGCACGAAGCATCACTCCTATATGGAGATTTCGACGCTGCAGATCGTTTTCAACGTTTGGAAAAGGCAGAGGACATATTTCTCGATATTCTGAACCGCAAAAAGCATTATGGACCTGCCCATAACGGTTTGGCGGCAGTCATCAAATCTAAGCGCATCCCATTTCTGAAGAGCTATCCGACCATTATGCAGGCTCTAAAGGCACCGAATATTTCCAATATGGAAGACTTCTTGGAGATATTCCCAGATGTTGCTTACTATCCTGGCGATGTGGCAAAAGGTATGGCTTGGAATCAACTTTATACCTCGGTCGTTTATTTCCCATTCCTAGTCAAGCAGTACCGATTATTTGTTATCCCACCGCTGCATGTAGATTTAGCACTGGCGATGAAAGCACCGTACTTCCGATTCAACTCAACGTTCGACAACCGACAGTGGATGGATATCCGAGGAGTTGGCTCCGGTGCGGCAGCGATTGAATATGTAGAACGTGGAGCATTTGAAGAACGCAACGTCCTTCTGCACGAATATGTCCATCTTTTTCATGGAAGAGTATTGACCGACGAACAGAACCGACGTATCAAAGCGCTCTATTATCAAGCCATGGAGAAAGGGCTGACCTTGGATTATTATTCTCAAAACAATGAGTCTGAATATTTAGCACAAACCTATCCAGCCTATTTTGAAAAAGTCAAAGTACACCCGCTAGACTTCAAGTCGATGAACACCCTATCAGACTTGCAGCAAAAAGATCCAGATATGTACAACTTTTTGGATGATTTGATCGACAAAGAAAGGGCATATCTCGCAGGCGATAAGCAGGCCATGGCTTCCAATTGGTCGCAAGTTTATCTTAACCTTGCCGAAGAAGCCGCGAAGAACGATTATCAAGAAGCCTACAAGTTGTTGGATACAGCATTGCACTACGACAATGATTATCTTCCCGCTATTTTGGCCTACGCGAAGTTCCATATTGCTGAAGGAGAATTTGAAGGAGCCCAAAGCCGTATTGCACAAGCGAAAAAGATAAACCCCAACTATGCACCGATCTATATGTTGACGGGGGATTTATTGATCGCTAGCCAGCCTGAAGATTTGGAAGCACAAGCTGCCGCTTATACTCAGGGCTTCGATTTGGAGCAGGACTATATGGAAAAATCAAAGAATGCAGCCATTCTTCGAGAATTCTATTTCTCGCGCGGCGATTTAGACAAGGCTATACAAGTTGCCAAGACCTACGTCGCTAGCGGTTCTCAAATCTCCACATACTTGCGAGATCGATTGAACGATCAGCGATCTTTTTACCATTGGCAATTGGCGTTATTGGGATATCAGGATGCTGTGGACTCTTTAGCATATTTATCATCACAGAGACCTCAGCATTACCCGCTTCGTATCCAATATGCAGAAGCACTATTAGCCAATGGAAAAGCTGATGAAGCAGTTAAGAACATAAATGAGGTATATCGCACACTGCAGGCATCACAGGTCAGTCGCCCAGAGTTTGAACTGTTATTGGCGGAAGCTTTTTTCCAGAAGGGAGATCTAGTCAATACGGAACTTTATCTAGAGAAACTGATGGTTCGCGATGGCGATCCTGCGCGCCTTGATCATAACTACAATTTACGATTAGTAAGATTGCTAGCGAAAGCCGGTAAGACAGAGAAAGCAGCCTTATTCTATCAGAAACTGCCGAAAGCAAACGGCTTATTACCGCAGAGTGCAGACTTCGCAACACAAGCTTGGCTTGCTTTTCATCATAACCAAGAAGAAAAGGCAATTAGCTATGCTACGCAGGCGCTAGACCTGTATGCCTACAATATAGAAGCCTTTCAACTTTTGACGCAAATCGGTAAAAAACAATCAAAAGTGGAAAATATTTTAACGAAATTCCGGAGCAATATGGAAATTCAACCAAAATTATAGCATTTTTATCTTTTTAACTTATTTATATGAATATATACGAATTAATATCTATAGGATTATATATGTTACTGATGATTCTCATCGGTCTTTATTCCTATAAAAAATCAACCAGTAACTCAGACGAATTCCTTATCGGTGGGCGTAAAATGGGAGCTGCCGTGACGGCGCTTTCTGCTGGTGCTGCTGATATGAGCGGCTGGTTGTTAATGGGGCTGCCTGGCGCTATGTATCTCTCCGGACTGTCTGCCTCATGGATAGCCATCGGACTAACCATTGGGGCCTTCCTAAACTACGTTATTGTTGCACCTAGGCTGCGCGTATATACCGAAGTCGCTAAAAATGCAATCACATTGCCGGTTTTCTTTGAAAATAGATTCCATGACAAAACACAGTTGCTGAAGATTGCTTCATCCGTATTGATCCTTGTGTTCTTCACCTTGTACACCTCCGCAGGAATGGTGTCTGGTGGACGTTTGTTCGAGTCAGCGTTCAATATGGACTATTATACTGGTTTGTTTGTTACTAGCTCCGTAGTCGTGCTCTATACGTTCTTAGGAGGCTTCCTAGCGGTAAGTTTAACAGACTTTGTGCAAGGCACTATTATGGTGCTCGCATTGGTCATTCTACCGATAGTAATTGTCTCGCAAATTGGTGGTTTATCTGATACAATGGCTATTATCGAGAATAAGAACAGCAATTACCTTGATCTATTTAAAGGAACGACAACTATTTCGATACTATCCTTAATGGCATGGGGCCTAGGTTATTTCGGACAACCCCATATCCTCGTTCGCTTCATGGCCATCGAGCATGTCAAAGATATAGCGAAAGCACGTAATATCGGTATCAGCTGGATGATCTTTACCGTTGGAGGTGCTATGTTGGTGGGCCTTTTCGGCATTGCTTACTTGCAGAAGTTTGATCTCGCAACCATGCAGCGGTTCGACGGTTCGAAAGAAGTAGCAGAAACAATCTTTATCCATTTGTCCAGAGTCCTGTTCCACCCCTTAATTGGAGGTTTTCTATTGTCAGCTATCTTGGCCGCTGTGATGAGTACCATATCCTCGCAATTGTTGGTGACATCGAGTTCGATGACGGAGGATATCTACAAAACCTTTATCAATAAAAATGCGACGCCAAAGAGCATGCTCATCATGAGCCGTATTTCGGTTTTGATCGTCGCTATCATTGCCTTATTGCTATCGTTAAATCCAAAGGACAGCATCCTTAATCTTGTGGGTAATGCATGGGCTGGTTTTGGAGCAGCATTTGGACCATTGATTATCCTTTCACTATTATGGAAAAGAACAACAGCTATGGGTGGATTGGCGGGCATGTTAGTCGGTGGTGCCGTCGTATTAGCATGGGTTTATGTTCCGCATAATTACAAAGAAGTATATGAAATGATACCGGGATTTATTCTTAGCTTCTTAACCATCATCGTGGTATCCCTGCTAACGAAACCTGTGAGCAAAGAAATCGAAAAGGAATTCGATGAGGTTGCTAGTATAGTAAAGAATAGCTAATCAAATAACAAATATCCGCTAAGGTATATTCGGTTCGATTGTGAAATCTTCTTTAAGAAGGTTCATCAACGAATCTTTCGAATAGCCCTTAGCGGATCTCATTTCAATATCGATATATTCGTCGTCGACTTGGTATCGGTTTGGACCATAAAGGGAATCAATGACCTGGCTTAGCGGATACTGCCGTACATTTAGGTTAAAAAGACTATCTGAATTCTCCCGAACAAAGAAAAGCGCTTGCGTAGTATCCCTGAATTGGGAAACATTGATCTCTAAGTCAATGTTGTCATTATGAATCTTGGTTACCGGATTTTTAAGCAATATGATCGTGCCGATAAGCGAGAAGATGAATAAATTCCAAATTCCATAGAAAGCCCAACTGTAAACAAAACCTAAGCGAACCCTGATAAAAGAAAATACTAAGCCATCCACGAGATTGGAGGATACAAGCAATACCCCTAAAAAGTAAAATAGCAGATTGGCGTTTTCAAAGTTGAAAAGATGGGCAAGCCCGTATAAGAATACCGAACTATAGAGCAACCATCGATAATTCTTTCTATATGTATTATGGGAGATAACAAAGCGGTAGTACCGCTTATATTTCAGAAAATAACGGAAGATAAATTCTTCGATTAAAGGAGCAAAGACAACTGCAGAAATCATGTAAAAGATTGCCTGTTCATCCGTATCGCTCTTCTTGGTAAAGACAGGGTCCAAATATTGCACTAGATATTGCAAGGGCAGGATGATCGCTAGGATCAGAACCTTGAATAAAAATAAAGTGGAAAATACCTTGCTATAGGTGTCAGTTTGATAGGCAATTAACTTCCTGTCGGAAGGGTGTAATACGAAACTCCAAAAATGTTGAAGTATCTTCAGCATGCAGTTCTTTGTTTTTCTGGTTTGGTATCGCAAAGATATCAAAAAAATCAGCCCGCTAATCATAAAATGACCCAAATATTTACCTAGTAGTAAATATTTGCGTCTAATTTATTTAGTTTTTACCGACTGAGAAAGTTAAAAACTGATGCTGTTAGTTTCGTAGAGGAGTTACCTTGTATCCTTTTTTCTTCAATAAATTGATAACACCTTTCTCTCCAACTAAATGGCCTGCACCAACTGAAAACAAACTCGCCTTTTCCTTCATGATGGTTGGCATCTTTTCTACCCAAGCTTCGTTGCGTTTGTCCAGCAATTCGACTAATTTATCGGGACTCATATAGTTTGATGTTTCTTTAAATAGATTGCCTAGGGTCTCTAAATCCTCTTTAAAATAGGCATCAACCATAGTTTTTGCCATCGCTTTTTGCTGGTCCATTGTCGATAAGAATTGATATATTCCCTCTGCGTCGATCATGGAATTCATCAAACCGAATTGAAAATCTACGGTTTCTAATTCTGCAACAGGCTTTCCTTTCGCTTCTTCCAATTTCAATAGTTCGGTTTCCATACCTTTTACGGCTGTTGGATCCGAACATGAAAAAGTGTACAAGGTCAAAAGCGAAATCACGCCCGCTGGCGACATGGCGTCCAAGTACTGCGGCGGCAAATTTCGAGATGTCAGTATGCTATCCATCACTTGTCTTTTTGCGGGGTCGAAGTCTTTGAAATAGTTAGGGTCGGGCTTTAGATAGCTTGCCATTGCTGCAAGGTTCTCCTGCTTGCTGATATCAAGCTCGAACACCAGCTGCTCAACCTTGCCAAGCGCTGCTTTTGCGTTTTCATTCATTCGGAAATCCTCCTCACATGCCATGTGGATGGTGCCGAATAGATAAGAGTCTTTTTTTAACCCATTGCCCGAGACCTTCCATACCAAACTGTTCGTCTGCGCGGACAAAGGAAGTAAGTAAAAAAAAGCAATTAATAGGGTTAGAATTCTGTTCATATAAAAATAGTTTTTGTGTGCTTAATTATAATTTCTCAAAGACGAGCTTGCTTGCTTTTCCTTTTTCAAAATACAAACGATGTGTATTTTTAACGAAGTCACTTTCTTTGGCTTGATATATATCCATGAAATTATTCGGATTTCGATCTACTAATGGAAACCAGCTGTGCTGTATTTGAACCATAACCTTATGACCTTTCTTAAACGTATGGGCTACATCCGGAAGATTAACTTTTACCTGCGTTACTTGATTCGGTGTGAACGGCTCAGGCTCACTAAATGAGTTTCTGAATTTCCCGCGCAATACCTCGCCACGGACTAACATTTGATAGTTTGGCATAACCACATCCTTGCTGATGGGAGAACTAACCGAACTGGTATCCGGATACACATCAATGACCTTCACGATAAAGTCTGCGTCGGTTCCCGTCATCGAAACCCATAGATCCGCGGTCACCGGCCCCGCCATGGTTAGATCTTCTTGGAGGACTTCCGTTTCAAAAACCATTACATCCGGACGGTTCGCTGCAAAGCGTTGATCGGCAATCATATATTCGCGCGTGCGGCTCACGATGATTCCCTCTTGCGATGGGACAGGCTTGTTTGGATCGCTATGGTATTCGATAAAAGGTTCGCCTTGTTGCGGACTGTCCGACAGCTTACCATCTGCAGAAAGGTAGAGTTCATCCTTGACTACATCTTTTGGTGGCCATTGCGAAAAATGCTGCCATGCATTCGATCCTGAAAAATAGATATTCGCTTCGGCAGGATCGAACGATCCGATACCCTTAAGATGGTATTCAAAGAATGGTTTTTCAAACTTCTGCTGATAGGTGAGGCTTGTTTTTTCGCCAAATCGGATATCGCCAAACGAATCGCCTTCCGACCTTACCCAACCTCCGTGGAACCACGGTCCCATCACCAAAATATTGTTGTTCTTCTTATTTCTTTGCTCAATCTGCTTGTAGGTTTCGAACGCTCCATAGGTATCCTCCGCGTCGTATAATCCACCCACAACCATAACAGCAGGTTTAACGCTATTTAGGTGCTGTGTAATCGTACGACTCATCCAAAAGGTATCCAAGGTGCTGTGCTTTGCCAAATTGTCCCAGAACTTCACGGTATGGCTTAAGTACTTTTCTTTCAATCCCGATAGCGTAGGATTGTCCAAGAAGAATTTATACATATCTTTTGAGGATAGCTCAAATCCTTTCGGACCTTCTTTATCCGTAATGGGTTTCGGACGCGGCGCATCGAAAATATACATAAAGCGAAAAGCATCTGCCAGGAACAGCGCCCCTCCATGGTGGAAGTCGTCTCCGATGAACCAATCGGTCACTGGTGCTTGTGGCGATACAGCCTTTAGGGCGGGGTGCGAACCGATCAAGCTTGCCGTGGCATAGAAACCCGGATAGGAAATACCATACATACCGACCTTCCCATTGTTCCCTTTTACATTTTTCACCAACCAATCGATCGTGTCCCAAGTGTCAGTGCTCTCATCGATTTGATGCCCGTTTTCTTTCGTTCTGGTTGGGCGGATATCTTCAAACTCGCCTTCGCTCATCCATTTGCCGCGTACATCTTGATACACGAAAATATAGCCTAGCTCCGCCATTTCCGGGAAACTGCCTAAACTCTTTTTATATTCATTCTCACCGTAAGGAGCAACGGTATAGGGCGTGCGGTTGATCAGAATAGGGTATTTCTTCGTTTTATCCTTGGGCGTATAGATGGCGGTGAACAGCCGCTTTCCATCGCGCATCGTGATGTATTTTTCCGTCTTATTGTAGTGTTGTTTTACATAGTCTGCTGTTTTCTCCTGAGCAATGGCAGTGATAGCCGCAAATAGCCAAAGAAAACAGCATAGTAAGGCATTTTTCATTTTTCGGTATAATTTGTTGTTAGCGTGAAAATAGCTATTTTTTATCTCTTTTATTGATTAATTTCGGAGATAACAAAAACATATCCTATGAGTACTAAAGATGGATTTCTAGTAGAACTAGAACGTGAAACCAATAGTACCCGTCGTATTATCGATCGATTGAAAGATGAAGATCTTGCCTTTAGACCGCATGAAAAGTCTATGTCCTTGGGCGCATTAATAGGGCATGTCGTTGAGCTGCACAACTGGGTAGCAACAGCATTGACCAAAAATGATTTCAATCTGCAAACAGATTATAAGCCTTTCAAGCCGTCGACCGTTGCCGAGCTTAAACAGGCGTTGGACGAAGGTTACAAAGCGAATGAGCAAACGCTTAATACTTTCCCAGAAGATGAATGGTTCAAAACTTGGACTATGCGCGTTGGGGATTATGTGATCGGCGAAATGCCTAAACTAGGTGCCCTGCGTTTCGTTATCAACAACCACCTGATCCACCACCGTGGTCAGTTGACCGTATATCTACGTTTGTTAGATATCCCGGTACCGGGACTCTATGGTCCATCTGCGGACGAACAAAAATAAAACGAGAGACTAGTCTACGATAAGTTAGCTACAATCAACTCCCAAATTAAACCCCTATCATAGCCCTTTCCAAGCGGTTCTGATAGGGGTTTGTATTGGGTTTGAATTGGGTTTGAAAGGGTTAAGTGTAGAACGAGACTCGAAAAAAGATCGACGCACTGCAAAACTTTTGGATCATCAAAACTGAGGCTGGGTTTTCCATCAACTTCTGTTTTTCGAATGTGCTTCACTTCAAGACCCATCAAAAACGTGCATTCCTCTTGCCGCTTCGAGAGAAGTTTGAAAGTTTTTTTGATCAGAACCTGAATATTATTTATAAATTATCTCGCTGTAAACCAAATAAATAGAATACTGTTTCGTTTTTCTTGGATTTTTCATGTAATGAAATGGCTGTTCATCTTGTCTTGTATATAAACGCTACGAAAATTATGAATCAAGAAACCTTTAAAAATACAGTATTCGTCCTTAAGGATAAGCTGTATCGCTTTGCGAATAGGTTTCTTGCCCATGAGGAGGATGCGTTTGATTTAGTACAGGAACTGATGTTAAAGCTATGGGAAAAGCGATCAGATTTGAGTCATGTCGATAATATGGAAGCATTTGCTATGAGCACGCTGAGAAACATGGCCTTGAACAAGATTGAAAGAGCGGGCAGGCAAGCGAAATACTTAAATGAAGCGCCCGCTGATATTCAAGTTGAGCGATACCCGGCGCTAACACAGGAACTTATATTGAAATACATTGATGCCCTGCCGGAGAAGCAACGCATGGTCATGTATTTAAGAGATGTAGAGGAATATGAAATATCGGACATTTCCAAACTCTGCCAAATAGATGAAAACGCCGTTCGCGTGAATCTGTCTAGAGCGAGACAGTCTGTGCGAGCGAGCTTAACAAAAGTATTCGATTATGAAGAAAGAAGAATTGGATCAATTAAGAGCTAAATATCTGCAAGGGGAAACATCGCTGGAGGAAGAGCGCTTATTGAAGGAGCATGCTGATGATGCTTTCTTTGGAGGACTTAAGGAGCCATCGGGAAAGATGGATTGGGATTTTGATGCCTTTATGGAAGCTACGACTGTAGAAAAGGGTGCGAAGGACGCGAGGGTAGTCAATTTGCCAAAACGTATCATCATGATCGCGAACATAGCGGCTTCGTTGCTGATTGGCTTTCTGATTTTCCGCCCGAAAGAGGATGCTATGCAGCCAATTGATCAGAAGCAGATTGCCGAACATAGGAAAGCGGACAATACGAAAGTAAATGCTGAAACCCTGCAGCAAGTTCAGCCAGAGACAGTAGAAGTCGCGGAACCGAAGCGAGAAGAATTAGTCGTTGCATCTGTTCCTAAATCGAAGAGACGGCCGCAAAGCTCGCCCGAGAGAGCAGTAAAAATGGAAATGGATAAATCCTCGACTGGAATAGAAGAGGGGCTGTACGTGGAGGTAAATGGTGTTAGAATCTACGATGAGCAGAAGGCACTAGAGATTACGGAAACGGCATTGAGTTTAGCAACTAGCAATCTGAAACGTGGTGTTGCGGGGCTGGAGAAAATAAAGCATTTGAATATAGAAATCTAAGAAAGTGAAGATATGAAAACGATCATGTTAATCTGCGCCCTGCTTTTCGCGGGCATCGCACAAGCTCAAGTCTCAAAACTGGATGATATTTTTGAGCAATACAAAGAACAGAAGGGGGTAACCAGCATCAAGATCGGTAAGCCGATGTTTAAGATGTTGAATAAAATGAACATCGACGATGCGGATCTGGAAACGATCAGACCTTTATTCAGTAAAATAAATTCGATCAAGATGCTGATTGTTGAGGGCTCTCAACCGACGTTGAAAAACGCTGTCACTAATGCGGTCGACAATCTTAAGTTTGAAGAGCTGATGGTGGTGAATTCGGAGGGCAATAAGATTAAGTTTCTGGCGAAATCTGTAGAAGGCGATCTATTGAATAACCTGCTCTTAAGCATTGTTTCGGATGAGGATACCATCTTCATGATTCTTGACGGTGCAATGAGTTATGACGATATCAACAACCTAGTGAATAAAAACGATTAAAAAACCACGCATTATGAAAAGAGGAATAGGATTTATTGTAGCCGTTTGCATAGGATTATTATTGCAAAGCTGTTTTGTGAAAACCAGCCCAAATATGGCCTTTATCCATAAAGGCGATATCAGTCGCGATGCGGAAGTCGTATCGGTCAAAGTTCCGGGCATTTTAATGCGTACTTTTATCCTCGGCGAGCTGCGAGAGATGAAGGAGGAGGACCCGATGCTGGCGATGGCTTTAAAGAAAATAAAAAGCATCAAGCTAACGGCGATCGAAGGGGAGAAGGGACATCGTTTGCATGAGCGTTTCACGAACTACCTTGCCGATCAGCAATTCGAGGAACTGATGAGTATATACAGCGACGGCGCTAAAGTGAGCATCAATACCTTGACTAAAGGCGACCGTATAAAGAAGATTATGCTGGGAGTTGTTGATAATGAAGATCAGGTTTTTATTGAGCTCAAATCGAATATGAGCCTTAGCGAATTGAATCAATTGGTCGATCATTACGAGACGACTAAAAGCAAAGAGAAAAAAGATAAAATGAAATCTAATTCGAAAGATTTAGCATTTGCAAAATAGATATTGTTTCAATGTTTAGTTTAGAAGAGGTCGCTCGCCAGAGCGGCCTTTTCTTTTTATCTAAATCTAGCTAGTCTCTTGGGCAGATATAGCTTATACGAAAAAAGGAGTGACCTAATGCGATCGCTCCTTTTTCAATATTGTTTGGCTTTGGAATTATTTAGCTAATTCTTCAGCAATTGCTTTTCCAATTTCAGCAGGAGATTCTACTACACGGATTCCGCACTCACGCATGATTTGCATTTTTGCAGCAGCAGTATCATCCGCACCACCAACGATTGCACCAGCGTGTCCCATACGGCGTCCCGGAGGCGCTGTTTGACCTGCGATGAAACCTACAACTGGCTTAGTACCGTTTTCTTTAATCCAACGTGCAGCCTCAGCTTCCATGCCACCACCGATCTCACCAATCATGATGATACCTTCAGTTTCTGGATCGTTCATTAATAATTCAACAGCTTCTTTAGTAGTTGTACCAATGATTGGGTCACCACCAATACCGATCGCTGTTGTGATTCCTAATCCTGCTTTCACAGTTTGATCTACAGCTTCGTATGTTAAAGTTCCTGATTTAGAAACAACACCTACTTTACCTTTTTTGAAGATAAAGCCTGGCATGATACCAATCTTCGCTTCTTCAGCAGTGATGATACCCGGACAGTTAGGGCCAATTAAACGAGAGTTTTTGTCGCTCAAGTAAGATTTTACTTGAATCATATCTTTAGTAGGGATACCTTCAGTGATACAAACGATCAATGCGATTCCTGCAGCAGCAGCTTCCATGATTGCGTCCGCAGCGAATGCTGGTGGAACAAAAATAATAGATACGTTAGCACCTGTTGCATCAACAGCGTCTTGTACGGTGTTGAATACCGGACGGTCTAAATGAGATTGACCACCTTTTCCTGGTGTAACACCACCAACTACGTTTGTACCGTACTCAATCATTTGAGATGCATGATAAGTACCCTCGTTACCGGTGAAACCTTGAACGATTACTTTAGAATCTTTATTTACTAATACACTCATTTTGTCTTATTTTTTGCAACGCAAATCTACTATTTTGAACTGACTTCTAAAAATCAACTCGCTATCTATTTTGCTATTTCTTAATAAAGTTTAGTTTATTAACTAAATCCCACAAGACAATTCCTATCGTTACGGAAACATTGAAGGAATGTTTGGTGCCAAATTGGGGTATTTCTAGACATCCGTCGGATGCCGCAATTACGTCCTCTTCGACGCCATGCACCTCATTTCCAAATACAATAGCAATCTTTTCGTTTTCTGCGGGCTGGAAGGTTTCCAGGGAGATAGACTTGTCCACTTGTTCGATAGAATACACTTTATAGCCTTCTGACTGCAGTGTTTTGACAGCGTCTAAGGTTTGTTTGTGATATTCCCATACGACCGATTGTGTGGCTCCTAGCGCTGTTTTTTCGATTTCGCGGTGTGGGGGAGTCCCCGTAATTCCACATAGAAGAATTTTTTCTACAGCGAAGGCGTCTCCGGTTCTGAAAGCCGAGCCGACGTTGTGCATGCTGCGAACACTGTCTAAAACGATAACCAAAGGGGTTTTATCTTGATTCTTAAATGTTTCTACGTCAACTCGATTGAGCTGATCCATCGATAATTTTTGCATGTACAAAGATAAGGATTTGGAAAACTTTAAAAATGATTTTGAATATTAGTTTTTAGATGTTATTTTTGCAGTCCGAAATTAAATATAAAAAGATTAAAATATATAGCTAAGAGAAATGGCAAATCATAAATCAGCGATCAAAAGAATTAGAGCTAACGCTGCGAAGCGTCTAAGAAACCGTTACCAAGCAAAAACAACTCGTAACGCGATCAAAAAATTACGTCTTACAACAGATCCAGAAGAGGCGAAAGCGTTATATCCACGCGTGGTTTCTATGCTAGATCGTTTGGCAAAGAAAAATGTAATTCACAAGAAAAAAGCAAACAACAACAAATCTAAATTAGCGAAGTTCGTTAATAAGTTAGGTTAATCTGTAGCTTTTTCCTAAAAGATATATAGGGATGTGAAAACATCCCTTTTCTTGTTGGATAGGATTTAGAGTTTAGATATTAGATTTAAGACATTAGATATTAGACTTGAGACGTTAGCGTATGGTCTGAATACGCTAATGTCTTTTTTATTTATGGTTGTTAAGATCCTGCTCATCATATCATCCTTTTTTTTTGGTTCAGATGTTTCTGTTGTGAAAGGGGGGGTGTCTTTGGACCAAGAAAGGAAGGAAAGTTCGTGTTGAACGAGGAAAGGAAGGATGTTTTGTTTTGAACCAGGAAAGGAAGGATGCAAGGATTGGCAGGATCGGGTCTAACTACTAAATACTAGCTACTGACTACTATTTCTGAACCAGGAAAAGAAGGATGCAAGGATTGACAGGATCGGGTCTAATGTCTGTTGTCTGTTGTCTAATATCTAGTCTGAACCAGGAAAGGAAGGATGCAAGGATTGACAGGATCGGGTCTAAATACTAGCTACTAACTACTAAAAAAAAGAGTATGCAGGTAGCCCGCATACTCTAATGTCTTATATCTAATGTCTAAAATCTAATTCCCCAATATTTGCTTCACTACTGATTCCAGCTTGCTTTTATCTCCTTTGTAGTTGCTTAGATCAAACAATTCTACTTTTCTGAAGTCGATAGGGTGGCTTTCGCTTTGCAGGTAGATAAATCCTCCGTCTAGCAATTTGCCGTCAACTTTTTGTTTAGGGTCGTAGTTGTCGACATTCTTTCCGCCGATTTGTGGTTTGTTGTATTCTAATACGACTTTGCCATCTAATACGTGTTGGATTAGAGAGTCACCTAATACCACGAACTCTGCTGTTACCCATTGGTCGCCATGGTAGGTTTTTGATGTGGAGCTAAGGCAATGTGGGGTGAATAGCTTTTCTTTGATGACGACGTTGGTGCCGGGTGTACAAAGGTTGGAGTTCGTCCTTTCGTTCTTGCCGTCTCCACCGAGTAGTTGTCCTTCGATAGAAATAGGGAAATCCTGACCCTTCAGCATCGTCTTCGGATCCTGACCGTGCAGCATCGCGCCACTGTTTCGCCATGCCCAGCCTTCGCCGCCTTTAGTTTGCTCGTCTACAAAACGATATTCTACGCGTAATACATAATAGCTAAAAGGCTTGTTATAAGCGAGGTGGCCGTACTGCTGATTGAAATTGTCGTATCCGTCGTATCTTACTTTTAATAGACCGTCTTCGACACGGAAAGTATTGGCATAGTTGTCTCCAACTTCGTGCAATCTTATTTTCGGCGTCCAGTCCTTCATGTCTTTTCCGTTGAACAACTGTATCGCTTTTGGCGTTTTAACCGGCTTGTTGCTTACCTGCGCTTGGCTTCCGCATGCGCATAGTAGCCCCAATGCTAAGCCGAGGGTTAGGGATCTTAACTTCATCTTTATTCGGGATTATAATAGTAAGTTTCTATTTTTTACATACTCGCTTGGGCGCACGCCGATAACCTTATTAAAGGTATTGCTGAAGGTCGGAAGACTATTATAGCCAACGCGTAGAGCCACTTCATTAACGCTCAGTTTCTCGTCTAGCAATAGTTTTAAGGAGGTCAGCATGCGTAGTATCGTAAAATACTGGATGTATGACATGTTCAGTTCTTTCTGGAACAATCGCGCCAGCGTACGCTCGCTGATATCGAAATGCTCCGCTAAAGATTTAAAACTGATGTTCTCGGAGATGTTCTGCTCGAGGTAATTGACGATCTGCTTTAGCTTGTCGTTTTTCGGATAGGGAAGTGCTAGTGGGAGTTCTGCCGGAGAGATCTCGGGCAGAATCAACTTGAAAGCCTTGGCTATCGAAAACTTAGGTTCCTCTTCCGGGAAGATATTGCCATTCCATCGATTCGTAAACATAATCAGCTCATTCAATAAGTCGCTAACAGGATAGATATTGATCTTCTCGAAGAATGCTGTGTCTGTTTCGAAGGGCGGGAAGTATAGGTTTCGCATTACGACTTGAGGTCCGCTCGGGTGTATGCTATGTTTTACACCGGCAGGAATCCAGATATAATGGCGCGCTGGAAGAAAGTACGATTTGTCAGGAGTTTTTAAGAATACGACACCACCTTCAGTGTATAGAAATTGTCCTTTTTTGTGGTAATGTTCCGTAACGTGGTGTTCGCCCATTACGGCATGATGACAGTAGATGCTATGGTCAAAGGTGTCTACTTCTGTCAAGTAATATTTGTCAACATATTCTTTATGCATCCAGGGAAATGTATTTATGAGATATAAATTTCAAGTTTTTTATTGATATATGCAAAAGATGCAGTGTTGAAGCCTTTAAATGTGAGTGGAAACCCACTGAAATTTATGATTTGTGTCATGAACATATCCTGATTTCCTTCGTATATTTACTGCGTAAAGCTTCCGCGTTCTAGTGGCCTATGTTAATAATCGTTTGTTTATTAGGAATTTACTGTGGTTTTATGCGTTCTGATATACTGGTTAGTAATTGGTTACTTTTTTTGTGCACCAAATAATTAACTGTCTAATATGGATAATTTTAAAAATAAAATATTGATTAATATTGCCACGCCTTGACAATAGGCGTCTAATTGTAAAGAAATGTTAGAAAGAATTCGTTTAGAAAGACTAAAAGACAAAGTTACTACGGCCGAAGAGGCAGTGAAACTTATTGAAGATGGCATGGTTGTCGGATCGAGCGGTTTCACAAAAGCTGGAGATAGTAAGGTCGTTCTTCCAGCATTGGCAGAGCGAGCAAAGACTGAAAATATAAAGATTACCCTAATGACCGGCGCGTCTTTAGGTCACGGTACGGATGGTAAGTTGGCGGAAGCAGGCGCATTGAAGAAACGCATGCCTTTCCAAGTAGATCCGGTACTTCGTAGCAAGATTAACTCAGGTGAGGTTCTATTTATCGATCAGCACCTTAGCGAGAGTGCGGAGTTGTTGCACAATAAAAACCTTCCGGATGTAGATATTGCTGTTATTGAGGTAGCATATATCGACAGAGACGGTAGTATCATTCCGACCACTTCGGTAGGTAACTCAGTGACCTTTGCGTCTTTGGCAAAGAAGGTCATTTTGGAAGTCAATACATCCATTCCTGAAGATGTATATGGTATTCATGATATCTATCAGGCGGAAGATTACCCACATCGTAATGTTATTCCAATTGTTGCTCCGTGGAACAAGATTGGTCGCAAGACTATCCCATTGAATCCGGATAAAGTTGCTGCTATCGTATTTACCGACAAACATGATAGCCCGGCGGATATCGCAGAGCCTGATGCTAAAACATCGGCTATCGCGAAGCATATCCTCGAGTTCTTCGAAGAAGAGGTTCGTCTAGGACACTTGACAGATCGTTTATTGCCTATTCAAGCAGGAATTGGTAAAGTAGCGAATGCAGTATTGACTGGCTTTAAACATAGCAATTTCTACGACTTGACGATGTTCTCTGAAGTGTTGCAGGATAGTACATTCGACCTGATCGATGCTGGTAAGCTAAGTTTTGCATCAGCGTCTTCCGTAACAGTATCTCAAGCTTGTTATGAGCGCGTATTTGGGAACTTGCAACGCTATAGAGATAAGTTTGTATTGCGTCCGCAGAATATCTCGAATACACCGGGGCTTATTCGTCGTCTAGGAATTATTGCTATCAATACAGCGATTGAGTTTGATATCTATGGAAATGTGAACTCGACCCATATCGGCGGTACGAAGATTATGAACGGTATTGGTGGTTCCGGAGACTTTGCGAGAAATGCTTACTTGAGTATTTTCGTAACGCAGGCTGCTTCTAAAGAGAATAAGATCTCGCATATCTTGCCGATGGTGTCTCATACAGACCATACAGAGCACGATGTCGATATTCTAGTTACCGATATAGGTTTGGCAGACTTAAGAGGCCTAGCGCCTCGCGAACGCGCGCAAAAGATTATAGATAATTGTGTGCATCCTGATTATAAGGAAGAACTTCAATCCTACTTTGACAGAGCTTGTCAAAGAGGAGGACATACGCCTCATTTATTAGAGGAATCTTTCAGCTGGCACATCCGTTTCAACGAAACGGGTAGCATGAAGAAAGCATAAGACTTTATTTTTTGTTTATATTTTTGCAAAGAGGTAGCTGTCCCCAAAAAGGACAGCTTCTTTTTTCTGAAACTGTCTGTTTTCAAATGCCATCAAGAACTTTCATTCCTGTTGTAGTTTCAACGGAAACATGAAAGTGCTTTAAACCTTGCCGTATTTTCTTTTGCGGAGCCACTGCTGCGCCCCTGCAAATAGGAATAACAGGAGAATTGGAACTCCTACATTAATGACTTGCCAAAATAGCTTATCCGATTTTACCTGCGCCTGATCTAATAACCTCAACTTCACTTCGCGACCACGCAATGCGATCAGACTTTCATCATACAGCATGTAATCTACTAGATTATTCAATAGCGTTTTATTAGCGAATTGCTGTTGGGTATATCGATCCCAGCCCAGAGGAAAAGGAGATTGATCCACTTGGTTGACTTGATTAATCAGCCAATCACCATCGGAAATAACGAACATTTTTGCGTCTTTGGAAACTTGAGTTAAGTCTTTCCCTTCAGCAATTCCTTCCGGAGTAGGACGGTTCTCATAGAGGTATGGGAATTTTCCTTCCAACATAACTGCTACCGGAAGTGGCTTTGATTTAAATTTATTAGGATCAGGTTGTTCGTCCAATAGCTGTAATCCGATTTGGCTAGGTGGAGTCACCACTCTACTAAATGGGGAGGAGGTTAGAATAACCTCTTTTAGTATACCATGACTAGCGACGGTATCCAATGTACTGATAAATTCCGTACGTATTCCATCGAGGTTTTTTACCAAACTTGATTTGCTGGTAGGGACCAGGATAGGGAAGAAATACCAAGGTGCCAGCTCAATCTGCGGCTGTCCCGATATATTGCCTATTGTCACCGGAATCTGGCCGCAGTTTAAATCGGCAATCAAATCATAGTTAATCCGGACGCCATAAGTAAACAGCTGATCTTCCAAGTTCAGTTGTCGCGTTACGAGTGGCTGGCTGCCGGATTGCCGGATATGGTCTAAGCTCGCATCAATCGGGTCAATAGCCCAGATAATGCGGCCTCCGTTTCTAACAAAATAGTCTATCTTATATTTCTCCGCTTCGCTGAAAGCTCGCTGTGGCTTCGCGACAATCATTAGTGATAGCTGATCTAACGATTGGTAATTTGTCGAATCTAAGTTTACACGGCCTACCTGTCCGGTAGACATCAGCGACTGCATCGCATCATATAATTCTAGATCGCTAGGCTCGCCATGACCTTCGGTGAAACCTATAAAAGGAGTCTCGCCACTATTCAACTTTTTTAGGGCACTTGCAAAGGCATATTCTAAGTTCTGAACAGAATTGTTAAGCACATCCTCTGGGGCAGCACCCATCTTCGTCTGCAATAGATTGACAGCAATCTCTTGTTCACCATCGCCTACGATTGCCCAAGGAAAGATCGCTTTTTGCGACATTCCGCCATCGCTTTTAACATTGAGATTTGTAGGGTATAATCCACGTTGTA
Organism: Sphingobacterium sp. UBA6645; assembly: GCF_002455685.1. NCBI lineage: Bacteria > Pseudomonadati > Bacteroidota > Sphingobacteriia > Sphingobacteriales > Sphingobacteriaceae > Sphingobacterium > Sphingobacterium sp. UBA6645. Next base: position 12,715 of record NZ_DKLH01000004.1, on the reverse strand, counting down.
TAAGCGCATTGCTAAATTCGCTTCTTTCCTTTTCACTGCCTTCCAATGGATTGATTACGTTGAAGCTTATTTTACCGCTGTTGTAAGAACGAAGATTGTTCAGCATTTCGACAGCGCTATTCTTCAACCGAGAAAAACCATTGGGAAGATCGCCATCCAGAAATATAGTAACCTGAATATCTTTCTTTATTGATTTTGCCAAGTCCTTACTTGTGTCCGACAGCGTAAATCGCTTGTCGGCAGTAAAGTCTATCCGGCCTAAATGGGAAGTAATAAAGGATTGGTTGAGAACTAAAACCAATACAATAGCACCCGCATACATGCTCATCGTCTTCCGTGTCGCTGTGAAAAAGCGATTCAGATGACCGATTGTAAAGACAATAAAGATAAAGGCAAGCGATATGAAATAGATCAAGTCAGCACCCGTTAATACACCGCGGCTGATATTGAAATAGTGTTCCTGAATCCCGAACTGTTTAATCCCGTATTCGAAAGCATAGAATGCGGAGAAACCGCTGATTGCATCGAAAGCATAATAGAAAAAGAAACATGCAAAGACTGCAATCAGGAACGCCACAATAGGATTCTTGCTGATACTGGAGCTAAAGATGCTGATGGCGATAAAGGCTATTCCCAAGAATAGCAATCCAACGTACGAGCCAATAATAGCACCAGTGTCTATATTACCGACGGGATTGGCTAGAAAGTATAAACTAATCGGATATACAAGCGTGGGAGCAATAGCTAAAACAAGAATTACCAAAGCACCGAAGAACTTCCCTAAGACAAGCTGGCTTATCGATATCGGGCGACTTAGCAGTAAGTCATAAGTGCCATCAGCTTTTTCCCCGGCAATGCTGCGCATGCAGATAGCAGGGATAAGAAATAGTAATACGTAAGGAGCAAGGTTAAAGAAGCTATCCATGTTAGCATAGCCTGCTTCAAGAATAGCGGTATCCGGGAAAATCCAACATAACAAGCCCGTTATCAACAGGAAAAGCGCAATCGCCAGGTATCCTGTATAGGCGTTGAAATAATTTGCAATCTCTTTTTTGAAAATACTGTACAAAGGGTCTTTATTTTGGTCTCTAAATTAGAAAATTACCCGTTGGGAACAAAACGTTCATTTTTTTCATGATGATACCGAAAGCGATAAAAACACATTGATTTCCTTTGAAAGCAGAGACAGACAGGTAAACTGTTCTGCGACTGTCGGTTTTAATACGAAAAAACGCGAGAGATATCTATCCCTCGCGCCCAAAGTCTTTTAGTTTTTGCTCTTAACGTCTTCCTGGTAAGTAGATTTGGAAACCTACAGAAACACCAAGTCCAGATTGTTTATTCGCAGCATCAATATTTGCTTTCGAATAGTTATATCCGAACATAGCTTCTAATGCTACAGTCTGCGTGATAAAATGCGCATAACCAACATTAGCACCAAGGTTTAACGATACATCGCTACCTGCAGAAGATCCGCCGATACCAATATCACCTTGACCGAAGAAACGACCTGTTGCTGAGGCACCACCTGGAAAGTAGTAACGAACGAATGGCGAAATTCCATATCCCCATTCATTGTCAGCATCTTTTACAGAAGTAAAGCCTAAGTTTGCTTGAGCTCCGATTGCTAAACCATCGGTCACAAAATAACCAGCACGTGGGTTAACATTAATATTGAATGATTTGCCTTCAAAGCTATAACCTAAACTTCCTATAGAACCACCTACCATCCAATTTCCTTGTTTGATTGGATCCATACCAACATCTGCTGATGTTTGTGGCCTTGTTTCAATTTCTACTTGTGCATTGCTGTAGCTTAAACAGCCAACGGATAGAGCTAGGGTAAGTAATAAATTTTTCATATGCTATTGTGTTTATATATAATGAACAGTTGTACTGATAAATTGTTTAGGTATTTGTTAAAATTCAACAAAAATAGAGTCTGCGATATTGATATTATTATAACATCGTAGAAACATTTGTTGTTTATTCTGTAAACGAATAAACTATCAGTAACATTATATAGAAACTTTGAAGAGAAATATTAAAAAAGAAAGCGTAGAGAAACAACCACAAGCCTAGTTGCTGTGCTGCACGAATATCTCCTCCATACTCATGCCCGGAAACTGAGAAGCAAATTCTGCCTTAGCAATCTGTAGTCTCAATTCACCCTTATTGATGATGATGATTTCATCGCAGATGGCCTCCACTTCCTGCATGATGTGGGTAGAGAGCAATACTGTTTTTTCTTTCCCTAGGGTTTTTATGAGATTCCGAATCTCAATGATCTGTTTGGGATCTAAGCCGGTCGTAGGCTCATCCAGAATAAGAACTTCCGGGTCATGGATAATTGCCATTGCCAGTCCGACGCGCTGTTTGTAGCCTTTAGAAAGCTGATGTATTTTCTTATGCTGTTCGGCTTGTAGGCCTGTAAGTTCGATGACCTCTCGGATACGTTGTTGTTTATTCGCAATCATATGCAGATCTGCCTCAAAAGACAGCGCCTCCTGCACATACATATCAAGATATAAAGGATTGTTCTCCGGGAGATAGCCTATTCTCTTCTTCAATGCGAGCGCCTGATTAGACACATCCATGCCTAGAACCTTGACAGACCCGGCTTCGAAAGGGAGAATGCCCGTCAATACCTTCATGCAGGTTGATTTACCCGCACCATTGGGACCAAGAAAGCCAATAATCCTACCAATGCTCGTTTGAAAGCTAATGCTATTTAATGCGCGTTGCTTCCCATAAAGTTTCGTAAGCTTGTCAACCTCAATCGCCATGTTATTGAATGTATTTAGAACGGATATTACGCTTCTTGATATAATAATCTAATGCTTTGGCTGCCTCATAAGGACGGTCGGAAGAAAGGATATCAGCACCGCGATCCACATATTCAGCATAGACTTGATAGCCCGCTTTTTCTGCCGATCGGTCTAAGTTGCCGATAGTTCCCAAGATAGACTTGATACCATGCAAACGAAGTGCTTTGTACAAGCTCGAGTCAGGTTCGCTCGTGCCTACGAAGGCAACCAATCTATTATCAGGAATATCTAAATTGCTTAGGCGTGTTAAGTCATCAGGTTTTTTGATACTGGCCGATATCATTAAGTCTGGAGCCAAACGGTTGACAACCGCTGCCTGATTAGCAGAATAAGTAATAATAATCGTGTTTGTCTCTGTCTGCGTCTTGCGGATCAGATCAACCACTAATTCGTAAGGAACTTCTTTCTTTACATCTAAGGTATAGATCACAGCATTCTTACCCCAAATAAGCGCTTGCTCCAATGTAGGGATGCCATAACGCGTAACTTGTCCTTCGGAGTCTTTTAGTTTCAGATCCTTTAGCTCAGCGTATGTCTTATTGATAACTTTGCCTTTCCCAGTTGAAGTGCGGTTCAGCGTTTCGTCATGCATCAAGACGAGTACAGAGTCTTTTGTAATACGCACATCGCACTCGATGATAGCCGGCATTTCTCTTGCTAATTCCGCAAAAGATGCAATGCAGTTTTCGGGATAGTCTGGGAAACCGCCACCACGATGCGCACTGATCAAAGGATAGGAATTTTCAGAATAGGTTAGAAAGTCGTAAAACTCTTCAACGCTGTTGATATTGAAACGTTGAGAAACTTTTGGATACATTTCTACATTATCAGGTGCAGTTCCACGGAAACAGCCCGTGGCACCGATTAAAAGGAAAGCGGCTAAACCAATAATCTTACTAACTCTAATCAGCATCGTTCTTTTGGTATTCTTCAATAATTGAAATAAGTTTTTCTAAAGGAGTGTTGATCTGATCAACATGTATATGCGCTCTGTCGTAATATGGCGCTCGCTCAGCTAATTTCTCTTCAATGAATGCTAATAGTTCTTCACCTGAGAATCCCTTCAATGCAGGGCGTTTATTAACGTCGGATTGACTTAGTCTATTCCATAACGACTTCGGACTATGCTTCAAGTATAACACTGTGCCATTCGTCAGCAACCAATCCATATTGTCAAAATAACAAGGGGTGCCACCGCCGGTAGAAATAATGCCCGAGCGCCCTTCTTGCTCCTGCATCACCAGTTGTTCCACTTTACGGAAAGCTTCTTCGCCATGCTGCTGAAAGTATTCCGGGATGCTCATCCCGATTTTCTCCACAATGACATGATCCATATCGATAAACGGAACTCCCAAGGCATTCGACAACTTCTTTCCCCAGGTGGTCTTTCCGCTGCCCATAAACCCAATCAAAAATACCGGCTTACCCATTATTGCATTTTATCGAAATAGTTCTTAATCAGCTCCTCTTTCGTTGGGAAATTGTGTTGCGACCATTTCTTGACCACAACGCCATTCAGCATCAACATCACGCCTGGATTCGAACGGACCATGCTCTTCAAAGGCACAGCATCCACATAGAAAGTTTCCAGTACCAGGTCCATCTGATCATTCAGATAGTTCACATCTTCAGTTGAAGATGCAGTCGCTAAGATTGCGCGAATATTATAGTCCTCAGAAAGTTCTCGAATGGTATTATTAATGCGATCCAATGCTTTAAAATCAAATGGTGAAAGCTTGGTCAAATCTCTGCTCACGACGATAAAGTTAAAGTATGGGTTGCTGATCACTTCCTCTGTACGGTCAGTACCTTCGATATCCGTAATGATTAAATCAGGAATAGGCAATTCGAAACCCTTCTTGATCAGCTTGCTTTCCGGATCGCCAATAACCTCTAAATTCTCATCTTCCCACAACTTTTCGCCCAAATATTCTTTATCGGTCACCTTCTTGATCTCGCCCGTAGTTTTGTTCTTCAGCTGATAAATATGCTCATAAACATCAGGTTCAGCACCTCCCGGAATCTTGCGAAGTTCGACCAAGTTATTTCCCTCTTTGTATGGTAGGAAATCAACGAACGGAAGGAAATATAAGGTGTAGATGCCGATTCCAAAAGAAGCGATAATAATAAAAAGCGTCAATAAATTACGCGTAAATAAGCTTCTGATAAACGGCTTGATACGGTCTCTATAAATAAAAAGAGGGATGATCAATGCTAATAATACGATATCCTTAATAAAGGACTCCCAAGGAGTTAATGGAATAGCATCGCCAAAACAACCGCAGGATTTCACCACTTCGAAGAAAGCAGAGTAAAAAGTCAAGAAAGTAAAGAAGATAATCAGTAAAAATAATCCCCATGCGACTTTTCTTCCGGCAATTCCCAAGATCAGCAAAGCACCAAGGATAATCTCTAAAGCACATAGCGCAATAGCAATCCAATGGGTATAATCATTAAGGAAATTCAGACCGAAAACATGGAAATACTCCTGAAGTTTATATCCGAATCCGAGTGGGTCGTTCGCTTTTATTAATCCGGAAAAGATGAATAATATCCCGACGATGAGCCTAGGAATCCATAGCCATAAAACTGGTTTTTCTTTTTTTTGCGTGTTGAAACTGCCTGTATATGTCATTATTCTGCTTTTTCTGCTAAACCCAATTTAATCAATGCGAAGACCGCATAGTTTAGCATATCTTGGTAATTGGCGTTTAGACCCTCTGATACTAAGGTCTCGCCGTTGTTGTCTTCAATTTGTTTCACACGATGTAACTTCGTTAGGATCATATCTGTCAATGAGGAAACGCGCATATCGCGCCATGCTTCGCCATAATCATGATTCTTCGCCAACATCAGATCACGTGTCAGATTCACTTTCTCCGTGTATTTCGCCTCGACATATGCCGGGTCCAGATTATCTTCTCCATCTTCGCCGAGTTCCAACTGCATCATCGCGATAACGCAGTAATTGATGATACCGATATACTCGTCGATTACTCCTTCGCCCACCTTAGAAACCTTCTTTACTTCCAACGTACGGATGCGCTGTGCTTTGATATAAAGCTGATCGGTAATCGAAGTCAGGCGCATAATGCGCCAAGCCGTACCATAATCTTTTGTCTTCTTGATAAATAAATCTTGACATTGAGCGATGACACGGTTGTATTCAGAGATGGTATCCATATAATATTGAGTACTTTTTGATGCTAATTTTCACAAATATAACGAGAATTAACTAGACCTTATGGTCAAGCCAGTGTACATTTTTAGGTTTAGTTCCGAATTTTTGCTGTTTTCCGCTACCTTTGAAGATACAGCAGGAAAAATCTGTTGCTATAGACTTTCAGTAGCCTATCAAATTTAAACAATCTACAATGGAAATAAAGAGTCCTGAAATTAGGGAGGTAAATATTATCCGCTATATACAGCCATTTCGTGAAGGGGGTTCTCTACCGGGCTTGGTCGATGCGGATGACGGTTTCAGCTATGTTATTAAATTCCGAGGAGCAGGGCAGGGGAAGAAAGCATTGGTCGCAGAATTTATCGGTGGTGAATTGGCGCGTTTTCTGGGGCTGCGCGTCCCGGAGATGGTGTTTGCCCATTTGGATGTCGGCTTCGGACGGACTGAACCCGATGAAGAGATCCAAGATCTGCTTAAATTCTCCGAAGGCAAGAACCTCGGCGTACATTTCCTGAATGGTTCCATAACTTTTGATGCCAATGTAGATACCATTGGTGCGGAAGAAGCATCGAAGATTGTGTGGTTAGATGCATTACTGATGAATGTTGATCGCACTGCGAAGAACACCAATATGCTTGTTTGGCATAAAGAGCTTTGGATAATCGACTACGGAGCGGCGTTGTACTTTCACCACAGTTGGGATAACTGGGAGGAACAGATTGAGAAGCCATTTGTACAGATCAAGGATCATGTATTGCTGAATCAAGCATCCGAAGTAGCAAAGGTCGATCAAGAGTACAAAGGCTTGTTTACCCGCGAGAACATCGCGAAGGTGCTTTCTGCGATTCCCGACGAGTGGCTAATCGACGATGTCAGGAATCTAACGGCAACTGAGGTGCGCGAAGTTTACGTCGAATTTATCGCTCGACGCGCCGAACAATCTGAAATTTTTGTAAATCAAATCCAAGATGCACGATAGAACCCTATACGAATATGCCGTAGTTCGGCTGGTTCCTCGTGTGGAAAGAGAGGAATTCTTGAATATTGGCGTGCTGCTGTATTGCCGAAAACAGCGCTATGCTGAAATCCTGTATAATGTCGATCAGGAACGATGTTGTCACTTGGCGAAGGATATCGACTTTGAACAAATCGAAGCCCATTTACATTCAATGCGCCAGGTTTGCCAAGGATCAAAAGATGGAGGTACATTAGCCCAACTTGATCAAACCGAACGCTTCCGATGGTTAACAGCCTACCGAAGCACCCTTATCCAGTGCTCGCCTGTTCACCCGGGCTTATGTATCGATGCCGCAACGACGCATCAAGAATTATTCGAAAAATTAGTGCTATAAAACCCGTAATTTAGCATTAGAACGCATACTTATGAATATGAAAGACTTTTATGAGCATATCTTCCAGAAGCAACAAGCCGTTCAAGATATGCCCAGCAATAAACAGATTGCGCAGTGGGCAGTCGCATTGATGCACCTGCTCTTCCCAGAGCGCAATTCGCACACCTACCATGAGCAAGCCGATGTGGAGGCTGCCTTTCAGGTATCCGAAGCCGAGTTGTACCAGCTATTGCTCAAAACAAAGGCCTGTGCAGAATGTGATGTGAAGAAGGTGGCAGCGACTTTCTTTGAAAAGCTGCCGCAGAACTATCAGGTTATGCTGACCGACGCACAGGCGATCCTCGACGGCGATCCGGCAGCAAAGAGCTTGAACGAAGTGATACGAACCTATCCCGGCTTTCTGGCGATCTGCATCTACCGCATTGCGCACGAATTATTGATTCAAGGAATCCCTTTGATTCCGCGTATCCTGACCGAGTATGCACATTCCAAAACAGGAATCGATATACACCCGGGCGCGCGCATTGACGAATACTTGCATATTGACCATGGAACTGGTGTCGTGATTGGTGAAACTTGTATCATCGGAAAGCATGTGAAACTTTATCAGGGCGTAACGCTGGGAGCTTTAAGCGTAGACAAGAGCTTGTCCAATACACAGCGTCACCCTATTATCGAAGATCATGTAATCATCTACGCCGGAGCAACCATCCTCGGTGGGGAAACCATCGTCGGACATCACTCTGTTATCGGCGGGAATGTATGGCTAACTGCGAGCGTCGCACCATACACGACTGTATATCATCAACCGAATTCTAAATTTATCGACTCTAAACCGCTAGCATAATGGGAAATATTATAGAGACAATAGGAAACACCCCTTTGGTCGAAATTACTCGATTTCACAACAACCCAAAGGTTAAGATATACGCCAAACTAGAAGGCAACAATCCTGGCGGTTCCGTGAAGGACCGCGCAGCCTTGAATATGATTCGCTCGGCAATGGAACGTGGAGAAATTAATAAGGATACCAAGCTGATCGAGGCAACTAGCGGTAATACTGGAATTGCCCTGGCGATGATTGCGAGTATGTTTGGTTTATCGATGGAGTTGGTGATGCCTTCCACGTCGACGCGCGAGCGCACCTTGACGATGGAAGCCTTTGGTGCTAAAGTAACCTTATTGGAAACCATGGAAATTTGCCGCGACTATGCCGAAGAAAAGGCCGCAACAGGCGAATATTTTATCTTAAATCAGTTTGCGAATCCAGACAACTATGCGGCACACATCAAGACCACCGCACCGGAAATCTGGCGAGATACGGAAGGCAAGATTACGCACTTTGTGAGTGCAATGGGAACAACCGGTACCATTATGGGCTGTTCAATGTTCTTAAAAGAGCAAAACCCAGAAATACAGATCGTAGGCTGCCAGCCAACGGAAGAATCTTCCATTCCCGGAATCCGAAGATGGCCAAAGGAATATCTGCCTAAGATTTTCGATGCCTCACGCGTAGACCGAGTAATCGATATTGCACAGTCAGATGCTACGCAAAAGGCAAGAGAACTAGCTCGCCTAGAGGGGGTGTTTGCCGGCATGAGCTCCGGCGGAGCGTTCCACGCTGCCCTTCAAGTTGCAAATGAAATCGAAGAAGGCGTCATTGTCTTTATCGTTTGCGATAGAGGAGATCGATACCTAAGCTCCGATTTATTCGGATAGCCTATAAATAGCTGCGCCAGTAAAACTTCCTTTACTGGCGCAACTTATTCAAGTTTCGAAACGGTATTACCTTCCATCCAAAGACCATACTTCATAGATAGGGTCTCCTTTCGACGAGAGTCCCGAGTGATGCCAATCCTTATCTTTTATCTCCCCCTTAAAAGTTAATTTTGCGCCAACACGGCTATTGTCTCTCGAGAAGAATACAATCTCTTCTACGTAATCATTATTGTTGAAACTGTATTTACCACCACCAGTACCATAGAATCCTTTCTCTGCCGGATTAATGGCGATCCACTGGAAGTAGCCATCGACAAGTAATTTGATCGTTTTACGATCGCCACGCGCAATGGTCGACATCTTGTTATCTTGTTGGCGGCCGGTGATGCGCCAAAGCCCATCAAGGCCTTGTTTTTTTGCATTTTGTTTTTTGAAATCGAGCCCATCGATGTTCACATTTTGAGCGCTCAGAATGCTTTTTAACGTTTTGTCAGCACCTACCTCTGCCGGATTAGCATCGCTGTATTCTATTTTAACAGTCAGGCTATTTGCGTCAGTCGTATATGGACCTCCCCAGGTAGAGAGGTATTTGTTGTCTTCATATTTAATGTATGATAAATAGCCATCGATCAATAACATCAAATGATTGGTTTGACCATCTTTTGCCAAGTAGGCGCCGTTTGTTGCTGCCTTTTCCTGAGCATAAAGGCTCGTGGAAAGCAAAATAACAAGGAAGATTGAGAGAATTCTTTTCATGTTGTTTGTCGTTTTGGTTATCACTAAATATAATTAAAACCATTTAAGTATCAAACTGTTTGCTTTTCTTGAGAGTTTCTGCGGCCGGGATATCGTCATTCGAATGTATCTTCCACGACGGAATTTATATCTCTCACGGAAAAGAATTAAATTTGCAGATATTTTAAATCATTAATACCATTGCGACACTTTATTATTACGCTGCTCACTTCTCTCATTGTACTCTCTACTTGCCAATCCAGCTTGGCGCAATCGGACTCCCTACAAATTAGCACAGCGGATTCGCTCCGTTTTAAAGATCCTGCTTTCCTGAAAGATACGTTGACCTGGAACTTGAACCCCAAAAGAGAGAAAAAGTTCTGGCGCGCAGGAGCGGAGTGGTTCCTGGCGCAGGCATTACCCGCATCCTTCAATCGCTTTATTACACGCGACCCCTATTCTTATATCACGTTTCAGAATTTTATAGACCATCAGCGATTTAGTGCTTGGGACTGGGATGATAACCAATTTACCACCAATCAAATCGACCATCCCTTTCACGGGCAGATTTATTTCAATGCATTCCGCAGCAATGGCTATAATTTCTATGAGTCGAGCATAGCTACTGTGGCAGGAAGTTATATTTGGGAAACAGCCGGCGAAACGCAACATCCTTCGATCAACGACCTCGTGAACACAACCTTCGGGGGGATCCTTTTAGGTGAGATGATGCATCGCGTATCCCGAAACATCTTAGCAAGAAACAAACATCATCATAACCGTATCGGAAATGAGATCGTCGCGACCATCGTCAATCCGGTAAGTGGCTTAAACCGCCTGCTCGACGGTAAATGGGGCAAGAATGTGGAAGATTACTTTCTAGTAGACTCATCTGTCATTGCTGCAGAAGTCGACATGGGTTTCCGTCGGTTCGATGCGAAGGAGGGCGACTTCCTGGCGAAGGGAAAGAACGCTTTCTACGGACGCCTCCGCTTCCGCTATTCCAATGGCGATCATAATTACAAAAGACCATTTGATCAGTTCTCCGTGAACTTAGAATTGGGAAGCGGCGATAGCTCATTCATCAATGCCGTCAACGTGCATGCACTGCTCTATGGCGCCAAATTCTTTAAGTCGCAAAAAGGCGAACACTTCGGAACCCTCAATGCGCATTATGATTTCTACAACAACGATGCATTCTTCTATGGTGCACAAAGTATCAACTACAATTGGGTATCCGAGTTCCGCTATAAGAAGAATAATCGTTTAAACCTGAGCGTCGGTGCCGGTGCCGTAGTTTTAGCTGCGGTTCCCGATCCCTACCTACTGTACGGAGCAAGCAGGAACTACAACTATGGCCCGGGAGCATCCTACCGCTTCCGCGGAGAGCTCAGCCTCCTGAACACACTCATGATCTCTGCAGACTATAATGGTGGCGTGTTCTTCACCATCTCCGGTAATGATTCATATTATATCCTCCACGGACTTAATACCGAAGCCAGCCTGCGCTTATACAAGCGCTGGTCCATTAATTTAAGCTCCGGTTACTTCAACCTACAAGGTCACTTTAAAGACGAGCAATACCCAGATTTCAATAGGGAATATCCTTATGGAAGGCTGTCTATTGGTTATAATATTTTTTTCTAAGCGGGCTTAGATATTAGATGTTAGACATTAGACCTGTGGCGTCCTGTTTTGGTGGTATTTTCAAGGGTATGCAGGATGTTTTGTCTTTGAACCAGGAAAAAAAGGATATGCAGGATCCTGTCGATCCTTACATCCTTTCTTTCCTGGTTCAAAACAAAATTTCCTTAAATCCTTTTATACGCCGCAAAACCCGATCCTGTCGATCCTTACATCCTTTTTTTCCTGGTTCAAAACAAAATTTCCTTCCTTTCCTGGTTCAAGACAAATTTCCCTTCATTTCTTGGTTCAGACAAAAATATAGCTGCAATGAATCAATCCCAATACAAAACCCTTTCAGAACCCTTTCAAACCCAAATCAAACCCCTTCTGAAAGGGCTTTGATTTGGGTCTGAAAGGGCATTTATTGAGGTTTGATTGCTCGCAATCCCCTCTTGCTCTTTAACGATTATTTAATCTCTATTGTGGGAAATAATGTTAAAATATTCTTATGTTTATTGCGTGAAAACTATTTAATATTTTATGAAAAAAAACTACTCCTTATTGAGCAAGGCTCTCTTTGCTTTTCTTCTTTCGATTGCGGCATCCGGTAACTTCGCGTTTGCGCAAAGTGAGGATTTACACTTGCAAAAATTGCATGCAGTCGAACTTTCACCGGCAACTCCCGGAGTTCGATACATCTATGAGACACCAATTTCTCCAAAGTCAACCTTCGAGTTTACAGCGGGTCTAGATGCCAGTTTGATTTTTGCTTACTCAAATTCTTATGTCAAGATTAATCAAGATCGGATTGAAGAGAAAGAGAGGCGATTTCAGCTTTACCTGACTCCGAATATTGGCCTGGCGTATAAATACTATTATAACATGAATAAGCGTGTTGAGGCAGGCAAGAATGTGAACAATAATGCGGGGAACTATATTGGATTGCGACTGATCAATGGTTTGGAAGGTTGGACAACGGAGAAGGTAAAAACCGAGACATATACCATGGAAAGTCAGGGATTTTCTAAAAACTACATCGGATTCGCCTCAGCCGTTTGGGGGATGAACAGAAACCTGGGTAAGAACTTTGTATTTAATTTTGAAGTAGGTCCGGGAATTGTGTTTGGGGAAGACAGGGAGTCAGAATTCTTTTTACGTTTGAATACGGGGTTCAAGAAAGTATTCTAACCCGAAATAAAACTGTCATGTTTCCATTGAAATACCAACAGGAATGAAAGTTCTTGATGGCCTTTGAAAACAGACACTTTCAGAAA